>NZ_PDDM01000011.1 GCF_002914585.1 Pseudanabaena sp. BC1403 | reverse complement strand
TCGCTGTAATAACCCAAAATTATTCCTTTTTTCTCTTTGTCTGAGCTTATCCTAATTTGCACAAGTTATTTATTTTTCATTCCTTACAACTCTCCCGACAAACACACTGGTGGCATAACCTACGGTGGATACTCCGAGAGTATTGTGGTGGACAAAGATTTTGTGCTGAAAATTCCAAAGAATTTGGATCTTGCGGCAACTGCTCCATTGCTGTGCGCTGGGATTACGACTTATTCGCCCTTACGCTATCACAATGTAACCAAGGGTCAGAAAGTAGGCATTGTGGGACTCGGTGGGCTAGGACATATCGGGGTGAAATTGGCGAAAGCTCTCGGTGCATACGTTGTGGTCTTCACTACCTCATCGAACAAAGTTGCAGATGCGCTGCGGCTCGGAGCAGATGAAGTCGTCAATTCTAAAAATGAAGACGAGATGCAGAAACACCTAAATAGTTTCCACTTCATTCTTGACACTGTTTCTGCAAAACATGATATTAACGCTTACCTCCTCCTGTTGAGACGGGACGGCAACCTCACTCAAGTCGGAGTACCACCCGATCCGCTTTTGCTTTCGGTGGGTAGCCTAATTTTCGGTCGGCGCAGTATGAGCGGCTCTCTAATTGGCGGCATTAAAGAAACGCAAGAGATGCTGGATTTTTGCGGTAAGCACAATGTTACTGCCGATATCGAACTTATTCCCATCCAAAATATCAATGAAGCCTACGATCGCCTCGTGAAAAGCGACGTGAAATATCGCTTCGTGATTGATATGGCTTCATTAAAACAGGCATGAATACTATCGTTTTGGAAATCAAAAAGCTTACTCGACGCTATGGATGTTGCAAGCTGTTTATTCAAGATAAGCAGAGAACATCATTGATAGCGCAAAACTCCCAATGAACACCAACATAGACCAGTTAGAATCTTGAGTTTGATGCGCTTCAGGAATGATTTCTTCCGCGATCGCTACCATCAAAGCGCCAGTTGTAAAAGCAAGTACAATCAATTTAGGAAGTTCTTCTTGTCCACGTAATCCCCAATAGCCAAGCGTTGTACCCAACCAAACAGGAATAATAAACGCCGCCAGTAATAAAAATCGCTCTCTTCTGGGTAAATTTTGACTCTTAAATCCTGCATTGGTTACAAATCCTTCGGGAATATGTGCCACGACTCGCGATGAGGCAACTACTACGCCCAAATGAGGTGCGATCGTTATGCCAGTGCCAATCATTAAGCCATCGCCAAACAAATCGATCGCTATGCTCAGAAAAATCACCCAACTTACAGTACTGCGATCGATGCCGCGCAGTCGATTCTTGCTTAAGTTGAGAAGCTGATTAACCCACACAAAAAAAGCGCCACCTAAAAACAACGATAAAATAGTTGTCCATACTGGTTTAGCAATAACGACTTTAGGGATTAGTTCTGTAGAGGCGATCGCCAGCAACACTCCCGCCGCCGCATGTAAGGCAAGCCCTAATGTTTGTTTGGATAATGGTAACGCTTCAGCAATCATTGCACCAATGAAGTTACTAATAACTGGCAAAGCTGACAATGTCAGAGCGAATAAAAATTCTGGCATTGTCAGACCCTACTAATTTGCTGATATCCCTTATGTTGTGGAACTGACAGCATTGCTTCAATTTGCGGATTTGCCCATGCTGCTAATATTTTCAGAAAATCAGGATCGTCATTGACACAGCCGAGTTTTGTGTAAGTCACTGTCGGGTATTGACGTTGCAAAGATTGAATCGCATCATCTACTTCAAGAATAGTTTCATAATTATCCGTCACCCAGCCGAGTGGTTTAAATAGAATTGTTTGAGCGCCTGCTGTAATCAAGCTTTTTGCCGCTTGTTTGAGATCGGGCTGTGACCATTGAATAAAAGGCATATCATGATTCACCCAACCGATGGAGATCAGTGGATATTGATGTTGTAATTGTGCTTGGACGCGATCGTACAGTTCTTGCCCATCAATCACCCCCGTTAATAGTCCCTGCGCCCTTTCAGGACCTCCATGAACCGTTAAAACAATTCCAATTCGGGACTCAAAAAAGAGACTGGGAGATTGATTTAAAGTTTCTCTAATCTGACGCACCATCAGATCGATGTAAGCAGGCTCCGTTGCAAAGGCAGGAATATAGCGAATTGCTTTAAAGATTGAATGATTTGGGTCATTCTCAGGTGCAGTTGAGGCAATAACTTCATTGACTTGCTCGATAGCGATTTTACCCGTAAAAGCAGAGTCAACCACTAATAAAGGATAGATGAGCAAGTTCTGAAAGCCTTGCTCAATTATATTTGTGACTACATCTTGCAAAAATGGCTGACAGAAATAGAAGCCTTTGAATACTTGCACAGAATCGCCCCATTGGGATGCTAACTGCTCGGCAAGTCCCAAACGTTGTTTCTCGAAAATCTTATTTTCGGGCGATATAAAATGATGATGCTTAACACCAAAACTATACAAATCTTGAAGAGCAAGAAGTTTGCCAGCAATAGGATATAGCCATTTGGGAATTGGCAAAAACTGTGATGCAATGTACTTAGTCGCAGCTTGATTATACAGACTCAGTTCGCGAAAAGATTCCACTTCGCCATATCCTGCAAGCAAAACTGCCACGCAATCGCGTGGTGTTGTCTCATTCAAATCACTATTATGGTTTTCGATGGCTTCGGCAGCTTCATAAATAATCATTGTTTTAAACTTATATAGGTCGCTAAGTAGCTGGTTTACTAGAAGTACGCCGCATCGTGCGCCACATTGAAATTCCCGTAAAAATCAATATAAGCAAACCAATGGCGGTCAAGAATGGATAAATGCTTTCTAGATTAATTACACCAAAGGCTCCTTTATGCCAACCTAAGATCCATTTAAAATTCTTTTGGTTACCTGTCAGCTCTAAGATTTGATAAGCTACGCCTGTAATGGTGGTTAGCAATAGCGGCAACAACATAATCGGAGCGAGAATGCGATGAAGATAGCGAATGTATTTAAAATATTGGCTACGTTTTTTGGTGGTTTCCATAAATAATTTCCTTAATTGTTTAAGAGTTGTGAGAGTTGCGCCCTGCGGGCGCAACTCTAGCTATATCTCATAATCCAGCAACGCAATGGAACATCTCATCGGACAACCATTCAATAGTTGCCTTAAAGTTGCGTGCAGGAGTTGGTAATAACTGAAGGTAGGCTGCCTGACGAATTAAATGACCGAGATTACCCTTCACCTCATAGCGATCGTATATTTCTGCGACACCATCGCTTAAGCCAAGTTTCATGAGAGTGCCTCGCATCCCTACCTCAAACGCAATTGGTGAGTGACCTTCAGAAAGTGCTTGCAAATTATGTGCGATCGCTGCTCCTTGTTGATAAGCTACTTGTGCGGTGGCTGGTAAAGGATGTTCCATTACAGTACAATCACCACCTGCAAATACTTCTGGAAAGTCGATAAGTTGTAAAGTATCGGTTAGTTTGAGTCGTCCCTGCTTGTCTCGACCGCCTTCAGGAAGAGATAAGGTATCTATGAGCGGATTTATGACAATTCCTGTCGTCCAAATAATTGTCGCGGCAGCAAGTTCTTCTATTTGGTCATTAATTCGGTTATTTCGTTTGAGAACGACTACATTTGGACGAATCTCAATTACCGAAGTTTCTAGCATCACATCTACAGATATTGTGCGTTTTTGCAAGGCTTCTTGAGCAGTCTGACGTAAGCGATCGCTGTCACCTTTGAGAATCTGTTTACCCCGTTGAATTACGACTATCCGAATATCGGCAATATCTCCACCTAATGGACTGTACCAATCTGGCAATAGATCAGCAAGAGTTGCCGCTAATTCCACACCTGTACATCCTGCGCCGAGGATGGCAATGGTTAATAAGCTTTTTTTCTGCTGTGGTTCTGAAGTTTGGGTAGCTTGTTGCAAACAATCGCGTAGTTTCCAAGCTAAGGCGATCGCATCCTCACTGGTACGAAATGCTAAAGCGTTTTCTCTAGCTCCTTTAACTCCGAAGTAACCCGCTACAGATCCGAGGGACAGCACTAAATTACTATAGGTGTAATGCAAGCCAGAGGCTAAGCTAACTTGACGCTTTTGTAAGTCAATCGATTGCACCTCATCGCGAATGAAGGCAATGCCACTTTTATGTAGAAGATCGTCATAGCGGTGACGGATAAATTGTATGTTCATCTCACCACTGAGAAACTCATACAATAGCGGCTTAAAGATAAAATTCCATTCGCGATCGATCAGAATTGTTGGAGTTGTGTATTGCTGATGACTCAAATGTAATGCGGTGAATAAACCTGTGAATCCGCCGCCTAAAATTAAAGTTGGCAGTGGTTCGGGAGCAATTAATCGTTGAGGGACTTCTGCTATTTTGTCTAAAGTATTCGACATATTCGTTATCTCGTATGGCGTTTTGCAAATGAGTGCTTACTCATTTGCAAAACAAAAAATCAATCCCAGTAAAGGTTTTGAGTTTTCATTTTGTCTACGGCAAAATGAAAACCGCTATATTAGCTGCGAACTAGCGGTGTATCAACTAGGTGTTCGGCTATAAACCATACCTGAGTTTCATTTGTTCGTAGAACATCACTAACTAGCAAGTCATTAGTTCCATGATCGTGATTTGCCGCAGTTTGAGCAATTCCTTCTCGGACTTCACGCAGGATTAACTCATGACCTTCTAGCAAGCGAGACAACATGACGGGAATTTCTTCCACACCATTAGGAGGACGCTCAATCCTTGTCACTTCGGCAACATGGCGCGGATCAGCGATCGCTACACCACCTAAAGTTTGCACTCGTTCGCCCAACATATCAATCAGCTTAAGTTGCTCATTTGCATGTTTATCGAGTAAAAGATGTAATTGATAAAATGTGTTGCCACGCATTAGCCAATGATGTTTTTTGTAGAGGCTATAGAGAATAATGCTATCAGCAAGAACTTGGTTGAGATGTCTACAACTCTCAAATCGAACCGTGCTAGCTAAAGCGATCGGTAAGTTGCGAATAGTTCCAAACGACTGAATTTCTTGTCCTTGCTGATGCAAAACAGGCTGACTGCAATCTATCGGAATATTTGAGAGGGAAGAATTGGTTGGCATAAAATTGTAAATTGTTTTCGAGGACTATATAGCAATCCGAAATGATTTATAGATTTTTAAGAGTTGTGAGAGTTGCGCCCTGCGGGCGCAACTCTCACAACTCTTTTGGGATTGCTATATCTCACGTGAAATAGTAATCTTCTCGCCTGAATGTAAAGTGAGCATCCAAATTCCATCAAACAAGAGATTTATTCCAATTAGAGTGCCAATGAACCAAACGGCGCGAAGCGGAGAGCTAGACCAAATAAAAATACCGAAAATGATGCCCATGAGTCCACTCGCAAGCATCCATCCCCAATTAAAAGAGATCCAACGCATTTGAAAAGCGAGCGATACCTGAATCATGCCTTGCAAGAAGATGGTAATGCCCAACACTATGGTGAAAGCAACAGCTCCTTCCAGAGGATTTAACATTACGAAAATTCCAGACAGGAGATACAATAAGCCTAAAATTATTTTCCAGACGAATTGACCTGTACCTCTGGATTGAAAGGCATAAGCTATTTGGGAAATTCCAGCAAGGATAAATAACCAACCGAATAGAACAGTTGAAGCGATGGTAGCGAAGAAGGGAAATACGATCGCAATAATACCTAACACAATCATCACGATCGCGATCGCCGTTACCCATTTAGAGCCAATAGCTTGCTCATCAGTATCGTCGTATTCAGTAACGCTCATGTTGATTCTCTCTCGACTAGGTTATTCTAAAATTTGGTAGTGCCAAAGAGGTTGGATTTTAGTGGCTATGGGTAGCGCTTTACTCTGCCCATAGCATTACTATTCAAAACTAAACCACTCCACCTTGAGCTGATTGTCCACAGAATGTACCCCTGATGCGCCCCAAGCAACTCGTTCGGCTTCGTCTAGTTCGGCATAGTTCCGAACCTTGCCATGAAGTGTCACTTTGTCCCCAGAGGTTTCAACACGGATCTTGTTCGCATCTAACAGCGCACTACGTTTGAATGCATCTCTAATATCGTTGTTAATATCGGTTGCCTTCAATCTGGGCTTGACCGTGATCAGATTAGACACTCCTTTAACGCCCAAAAGGTTATACAGGTAGTTCTCAGCAGAATTCTTTAGGTATTGCCACTCGACCTCGCCTTCAAGGGTGATCCAAGCATCACTAACCGTTACCTTAATAGTTCCTCTCGGAATTGAGGTGAACCAGTCGATGTGGTGCGCGGCAGTCGTAGCGATGTCTCCATCTGTATGGAGAGAAGAACCCGGCAGCTTGACTACGATGTCATCCGCGATCGCTTTTACGCCAGCAACTCGTCTAGTCGCTTGCACGGCTTGCCATTTCTCGTTGGAGCTATTTGCATAGCCATTGAGAGTTACCGTTCCATCTTTGACTAAAACACCAATGTCTGTGACCTTGATACTTGGCTCATATTTGAGTTCAGCAAGCACATCAGTCTTGAGATCTATGTCAGTTTTGTCTGCGATAAGAGTTGGCATATTGTTTTCCGTAACGTTTTAATCCGTTTACATTGACTAGCATCTCATTAGGCTGTTTGAGATCCTGTACGTTTAACGTATAAATTGAATGAATTGAAGGAAAAATCTAATGAATCTTTACAAGAATTACTTCCATTTGCTCAATCTGCTACTTTGACAGGCGATCGCTTGATTTCCTAAATGGATTAATTAAATAAGATACAAACCATCACCTACAGATATTAAGAAACCATTTAAGAATTACTTTCTGCGGTCAAAAGCTCTAAGAGATCCCCCTCAATCCCCCTTAAAAAGGGGGGAGAATTTAATTCTCCCCCCTTTTTAAGGGGGGCTGGGGGGGATCTAGACAATTCTTAAATGGTTTCTAAGATTGGCGGCGCAATGCACCGCCAATCTTGACTCTTAATCTAACTTCACCACCATCTTGCCAATGTTTTTACCTGCAAAAAGTCCGATGAATGCGCTTACCGCTTGCTCAATGCCTACCACTACGGTTTCTTTGTTCTTCAATTTGCCATCTCGGAAATAGCGACCCACTTCCTGCTCAAACTTGTACTGAAGATCAAGGAAGTCACTAACAATTAGTCCTTTCATCGTCAATCGCTTAGTAATCATGTTAAAGAGATTAGAAGGGCCTGCCTGTGGACTTTCTTCGTTGTAGCCAGAGATACCACCACAAGCAATGATCCTGCCATGTATGCTTAATGTGGAGAGGGCTGCTTCCAGAGTTTCACCGCCGACATTATCGAAATACACATCAATGCCATCGGGAACTGCTTCGTTTAATTGTTCGAGGATAGGAGCAGCTTTGTAATTTAAGGCGATATCAAAGCCACATTCTTCCTGTAGAAATTTAACCTTTTCCGCAGAGCCTGCTGCTCCAATTACCCGACATCCACGCAATTTTGCAAGTTGTCCAGCGACGCTGCCTACTGCACCTGCTGCTCCCGAAATAAAAATCACGTCGCCAGCTTTAACTTCTACTAAATTCAATCCAGCCCAAGCGGTCATACCCGTCATACCCAGTGCGCCAAGATAATTTGAAAGTGGTTGGATCTCGCGACTGACTAGATGCAACGTTTTTGGCGCAGCGATAAAGTATTCTCGCCAGCCAAAGCTAGAAATGACGATATCTCCCTGCTTAAATTCCTTAGCGCGAGACTCGATTACTACTCCAACTGCGCCACCATCGAGGGGTTGCCCTAACTCAAAAGGCGGAACATAGGACTTTCTATCGCTCATGCGACCACGCATATATGGATCGACTGACATATAGAGATTGCGAACCAAAACCTGTTGATCTTGAAGTGGTTCTAATTTGGTTTGCGCGATCGCAAAGTTAGCTGCGGTTGGCATCCCGTTGGGACGAGAAACTAGATGAATTTCGCGACTCATGATGTCTGTCATTATTTTCTCTTGATTATTCTAAAACGGTAATAATCGGCGGCGCGAAGCGCCGCCGATTATTTATTTAAAGGCTTTGAGTAAAGCCTCAAACTGCACTTTTAGTGACTTGTCATTGGGAGAGATTGGCGGAATCTGGCGATCAATCTTGAGGAATTCATAGACCACCATTTGTGCAACTCTTACTGAATACTCGACCGTGAAAACAGTATCATCAGGAATTTCGACAAACTGGCTGATAAAAGCGAGGTTCTTTGAGCTATGGGGAATCGGCAATGGTCGATCGCCATGCGATCGCGGCATAAACATACTCGTGATATATGGCATTCGGCAGGGAATACAGTTTGCAGATTCCATCACATCTAAATCAAATCGCAAATGACCGCACAACTCTCGCAGAATTTCTTCACCATTGCAATCGGACATTGGTTTGGGAACGAAATCACCCATGCGATCGGGAAAGAGTGCATATCCCCAGAAAACCTGTACATTTGCAGGCTGATTGTTGAAATGGGGCTGAGTTGCCAGCACAATCGACATCAGCCAATTGGAGTCTTTAAAGGTCACAAGTCCTCCAGTTCCCGCTTGATTGCCGCTAAATTCCAACATCTTATTGAAAAATGTAGGAGTTTTCAGGGTGACTGTAAAAGATTCCCAAAGAGATTCGGCAATACTACTATTAAAAACAGAAGGATTCCCAAATTCTGGGTTATTCATCGCCAGCTTTTCCCATAGGTTCCAACTAGTGCAGTCTTGTTTAATCAATTTCTGAGGCGCACTGGTCATCGAACCTAAACTGGAGGCATCGGTCATCGAGCCATTTTGGAGAAACACAAAATCGTTGCTGTTAACTTCAATAGTTTTGCGATCGCCCTGTTGCTGATAATGGATACTCGTTACCACAAATTTATTCTCTTCCGTGCGGTGTTCGAGATCTAATACTTTGGAATCTAGGACAAAGTTAACACCTTGGGATACCAGCCAACTCTGCAAAGGACAAATTAATGAATCATACTGATTGTAGATTGTCCGCTTCACTCCTGCGAGGGTTTCAATCCGCGAAAATTCGAGCATAAAGCGATGTAAATAACGCTTGAATTCAACAGCACTATGCCAAGGTTGAAAAGCAAAGGTAGTAGACCACATATACCAAAATTCAGTCTCGAAGAATTCTGGAGAGAGCCAATCTGTAATCCGACTAGCTGCCAGATCTTTTTCGTCAGCTTGGCTTAGCTTTAATAGCTCTTCACGATCTTGCATCGAAAAGCCCATTGAACTAACAGGCACTTTCCCACGACGACGATCAACGAGTCGCGCCATACAATTTGACTTGTGCTGCTCATTAAACTCCATCGTTTCGTCAAATACAGTTTTGTTTGGCGAATTTAGGGAAGGAATCGACTTATAAAGCTCCCAAGTACATTCATAATTGTCAGTCGTTAACATTCGACCTCCACGCATCGAATAGCCATCCACTGGGTTCCCAATTCCATCCATACTTCCGCCTAGAAGCGGCTTCACTTCTAAAATAGAAATATTTTCCCCTGAGAATCCGCCATCACGAATCATAAAAGCGGCGGCGGCTAATGAGCCAATTCCACCACCCAACATATATGCTTTAGATTCATTATTCATGCTAATAGAACTCCTAAAAAAGTTGGTTTATCTGGCTAAAGCCGCTTCTATCTCTCGAAAGTGTCGCCACACTTTCAAGAGATTAAAACTCAACTCCATTTACATTTTTGATAACCCAAAAATGTAAATGGAGTTGAGTTTTGAGAATTATTTGTCTCTAGGACTCTAATTTGACCAGTGTTTTTCTCCCCGTAGCATCAGCAATCCAAATTGCAACAATGTCACCATTAGCATTTTGTGCTGTTGAAATTTCCGTTGGTGAATCAACTGTGTGACCATAGTTCATCTTATCTTTGCCCACCTCGATCGACAAGTTATTACCTTTGCCAGGGCGATCGTAAATCATCGCCAACAAAGGTGCATGTTTAATCAATGATTCGTCACCAAGTTCTGAATCAATGATCTCAATCTCAATATGTCGTCCGAGATGATCACCTGAAAACTGGTCGAAAAATTTACCCCATTGCTCTTGAGGGATAGATTTGCTTAGGGCAATTGTATTAGTCATAGGATTCCTCGTAGTAAAAAATTAGTAAATCTGATGGGTTATATTGCTATACATTTTGACGGCTTATGCGGAAGAAATGTAGAGGCAATTCATGAATTACCCCTACGGTAAAATTGGGATTTCAAGAGATCTTTGCGTAAGTTCTAAATTTTGGCAGCAGCTTCAGCATCTAGTCGGGCAGCGATCGCAGCCAAAGTTGCTTCTTCAGCTTCTTCTATCGTCGCTACAGACAATGCGATCGCAGTGGCGGCATAGTCTTCAGCTTTGTCAGCCCGATGTTCAAGTTTTTTCACCTTTCGACTTGACTTCCATTCCTCAACATCCGATTTCAACTCAGACTCCTTTTCCTCAAATTGAGTTTTGAGCTTGGCTCGGTATTCGTCGAATTCATGCTTTTTGGAGTTGAGTGTTGCTTTCGCCTCGTCAAGCTTAGATTGAATCTCATGTTGAGTCTTTTTCGGCACAGCTTGAAGGCTGTCTCTTAGCGATTTCACGCGCTCTTCAACCACCTCCAAATTGTCATGAAGCTTTTTAGTGAAGTTGTCAACTGTAGTACTCATGGTCATTTCCTTATTGATTATTAATCGAGTTTTCCTAAGCTGGAAAGATGCCTAACTAGAATCAGCTATTCTCATTTTAAAAATCGGTTTCATAATCAGAATTGCTGAACTAGAATCGATAGAGCATCTTCCTTGTAGACCGATGAATAAGATGAATGGCACAAAGTAGCATTTATCTTATTCATCTCTAAGCATCGTAGCCAAACCACTGTACAGAGAGCTGATTATCTACTGTAAGTACACCCGATGCAGCCCAAACCGCTCGTTCAGCCTCTTCCAACTCGGCATAGTTGCGAACCTTACCCTTGAGAGTCACCTTGCTTCCAGTAACATCGATTTGAATCTTATTGGCATCGAGCATGGCACTACGCTTGAATGCTGATTTAATATCCGTGGCGACCTCTGTCACCGACAATCTAGGTTTGATCGAGATCTCGTTAGATACGCCCTTGACACCCGACAAGTGATGTAGGAAATGTCCAGCAGCAATCTTGAGATATTGCCACTCCACCTCACCATCAAGAGTAATCCAACCATTCCGAACAGTCACTTTTACAGAGCCTCTAGGAATAGTCGTGAACCAGTCAATGTGATGGATCGCGGCGGCAGCAATGTCCGAGTCGGTATTAATAAAGGATTCGGGAAGTTGGATTTCAATATCATCTGCGATCGCTTTCACGCCAACAACCCGTTTAGCTGCCAGAACAGCTTCCCACTTTTCAGCAGCGCTGGTCACATAACCATTGAGTGTCACGGTTCCATTTTTTACCAAGACACCAATATCAGTCGCCTTTACGCTCGGCTCATATTTGAACTCAGAAAGCACATCAGTTTTGATTTCAGTATCAGTCTTTTCTGCGATAAGAGTTGGCATATTGTTTTTCGTAACGTTTTAATCCGTTTACATTGATTAGCCTCTCATTAGACTGTTTGAGATCCTGTACATGTAACGTATAAACTGAATAGATTGTATGAAATGAATTCAATTCTTTACATACCCAAAATAGAGTAGCGGCGCTTCTCGCTGCCAATCTATTTTGATATATTTCTTTTTCCAACTTTTTTGCTATAGCAGATTTTAAAGGAGCGAAGTACGATATGTTTCCCGCCGCAAAAAACAAATAATTATCAAGCGCCCCCGCATCACATCACAAAACCCAAAATCTCAAAGCGATCGCCCCAAAATCTCACGCAACTAAATCAAGTCTCAATTTGACTCACTAATTTTGAAGGTCTTGCTGGATCAAGGCTGTGAGAGCGGCTAGAGTTTTTCACCACAGGGTTATTCTTGAGACGATCTTTCAATTCCGTCAATTGTTTATCTAAATCTTGGGTTTTTTGCTTAATTTGTTCGTTTTTATCTCTGAAAATATTGGATTCTTGTTGTGCAGGATCAAAAGTAATATGACCTAATGTGTTCTCTGCTTCGGCATAATATTTTATGAGTTATTCTTCACTCAAAGTTGGTGGATCTAAATCACGTCTCATCAATGCTACTTTCAATAATCTCCATGCTGTTCTTGAATTAGAGGCTTTTCGTTCAGGGCTAAATGCACCGATGAGAGCAGAATCAGGTGCTGCTTATTGTTGATTAGAAACTCAAGCATGGCTAAGACAAATTTGGGGGGTAATGTTTGCGTATTCTTTGAGTGAGGAGGGAGTATCTCAGTCAGATCACGCTAAAAACTCAAAAAAATTAAAACCTAAAATTATCGATTATCATCAAACTTGATATATCAATCTAGGAGCCTAACCAAATGACGGCTAGAGAGAAATTAATTCAAGAAATTTCTCAAGTTCCTGAAGAACTTGTTGAAGAAATGCTTGATTTTTTGCTGTTTGCGCGATCGCGTCGAAGTAAGATCCAAGCCCCAAAACTAACACAGCCTAGACCATATGCCCTTTGCAAAGGAGAATTTATCGTGCCTAAGAACTTTGACGATCCTTTGCCAGAAGATATTTTGCAAGACTTTGAAAATCCAAACTAGAATCCTATGAGATTACTCCTAGACACCCACATTTTTCTATGGTTTCTGAACGGCGATCCACAACTCTCGAACCAATTTCGCGATCGCATCCAAGATCCAAACAACGAGGTGTTTCTGAGTGTCGTATCAGTTTGGGAAGCAACAATTAAATATCAACTTGGGAAACTACCACTTCCTGAATCACCAGAGATCTACTTGCCAAGACAAAGAGTTATCCACCTGATTGAGAGCTTACCTATTGACGAAGCAACCATAGCGCAATTGATCGGTTTACCACCAATCCATCGTGATCCCTTTGATCGCCTTCTCATCTGTCAGGCAATCCAACACAATTTAGTGATCGTTTCAGTTGATAGCGCTATCTGCCAATATCCATCCGTCCAAATTTTGGCAGATAGCTAAAAGGCGATTGTAAATAAGCGATTGCATAATACTCATAAAAAATATTGAGGATACCTATGCCATTTTTGACAAGATGTGATAACGTATTTGCACTTTCGTGCTGTCAAAAATTGACATCCTAGAGACAGCAAGAAAATAGCTACGCTACTTTTTTGCTTAGTATGCCCCCCGATCGCTACTGCGTATATCGAATATGTACATTAAAAATGTAGAACTAACCAGATTTAAATCCTTTGGCTCGACCGTGTCAATCCCACTACTGACGGGGTTTACAGTGGTTTCGGGCCCCAATGGTTCGGGTAAGTCGAATATTCTCGATGCACTGCTATTTGCGCTGGGGTTAGCAGGCTCTAAGGGGATGCGCGCCGATCGCTTGCCAGATTTGGTTAACCAAGCCCATAGTAAAAAGGGGCGGATGGTCGAAGCGATCGTCACCGTGACCTTTGCCCTTGAAGAGGCAGAAATGGCAGCATTACAAAGTGAAGGGGTAGAGATTCCTACTGCGGAAGGGCAGACAATTGGCGAATGGACGGTGATGCGCAAGTTGCGCGTTACTACGCAGGGGACTTATACATCCACTTATTACATTAATGGAACTCCATGTAATTTAAGCGAATTGCATGAGCAATTAGCTAAGTTCCGTATTTATCCTGAAGGTTATAACGTCGTATTGCAAGGGGATGTTACGGGCATCATCTCGATGAATTCGCGAGAACGTCGGGAGATCATTGACGAATTGGCGGGCGTGGGTGAGTTCGATCGCAAAATTTCGACCGCCAAAGATAAATTAGATGACGTTAAGGCGCAAGAAGAGCGATTTCGGATTGTTGAGCAGGAACTGATTGCCAATAAAGAGAAGCTCAAGAGCGATCGCGTTAAGGCAGAGAAATATAAGGCGCTGCGGTTGGAATATGAGCGCATGGAGGCATCGGAGGCGGTGCTGCAACAGCGGGAGATTACTTATCAGCAATCACTGCGTAATGTTGAATTAGTTAATAATCGCGAACAATGCGGCAATATTGAGAAGTCATTAGCAGAACTCTCGCAGGTAATCGAGACGGGGACAGTGCAGCTTAATGAACTTAGCGATCGCGTCCATACTCTCGGTGAAGAAGAATATCTCTCGGTTTCTAGTAACTTGTCTGGACAACAGGCGGAACTGCGTGGATTGCAGCGTCAGCAGCAGTCACTAACTAGTTCCTATCAAAACAATCAAAATCATATTGTCAGTACCCAAGAGGAAATCGATCAACTCTTACGCGAGTCTGAAGAATTAGAATCACAGAAAAAATTTAAAGAAGAATCAGCGGCTACCACTGAAAAAGCTCGTGATCAACAATCATCGATTGTTTCGCAATATCGTAAGGAAGTGCAAGCGATCGCATCGGCTTCATCGGAATGGGTAAGGCAGCAAACACAATTGCGCCAAGATGTTGATAATGCTCAAGCATCGCTTGATCCACAAAAGCAAGAGCAAACAAGACTTAGAGAAGTCCTCAATCAGCGATCGCTCCAATTAGAATCGCAAGAAAAGGAACTCAAAGAAATTCTGGCAGGAGAAGGGCGTTATGCAGTTGATATGCTCTCCAATCAGTCCTTGGAAGATGCTCTGCGTTTGCAAGAGGCGGAAGTCAGTGGCGCTGAGGCTTTGGTACAAACCTTAGCCAAAAATCTTGCAGAAGCACAGTTAGAAGTACAGCTTCAGAACGAAACTATTGATCGCATTTCACAAGAGCAGCGAGTGAAAACGAGACAACTTGACAAACTGGAAGCCCAAGTCCAAGCCAATCGAGAAGTCCAAGGAACTAGAGCTTCACAAGTCGTGATCGAAGCGGACTTGTCAGGCGTGTACGGCTTGGTCGCTCAGCTAGGATTAGTTGAACCTCGTTATCAATTAGCTCTAGAAATCTGCGCAGGCGGACGCTTAGGTAATCTAGTTGTGGATAATGATGAAGTTGCATCGGAAGCGATCGCTTTGCTCAAACGCGAGAGAGCAGGACGCGCTACATTCTTACCGTTGAACAAACTAAATCCTGCTAAGTTTCCTTCGCGCACAGAAGCCCAGAGACTAGGCGCGATCGACTATGCCTTTAATCTCGTCACCTACGAAGACCGCTATCAAGATGTCTTCTCTTTTGTGTTTGGCAATACTCTTGTATTCGAGAACCTTAATCAAGCGAGGTTCCACATTGGCAAGCATCGCATGGTGACATTGGAAGGCGAAATTTTGGAAACTTCTGGTGCAATGACTGGTGGAAGCGCTCCTCTACATAGCAGTCTGCATTTTGGTAATGCTAAGCCTGCCGAATCTTCGGAAACCAAACAACTGCGCGATCGCCTCTTAGAAATCGACCAGATGTTAGCTAGCCTAAATCACCGTTTGCGTGGTGCATTAACGGGCATTGCTAAGTATGAAGAGCAACTACAATCAGCAAGAACTACTCATCGGGAATCCCAACTCAAGCGTGATCGCATCTACGAACAAATCGAACGCAATAGCCGCGATCGTACTCGTCTGCAAGATCAAATTCAACAAACTCGCGCTGCGATCGAAATCGGGCAATCACAACTGAGTACACTCGATGGCAATATTGCCGAACTGGAAGCTAAGCTACTAGTCAAACGCGCCGAACTGACAGAACTAGAAAAATCGGGAACCCACACCCGTTGGCTACAAGCTCAAGATGCAATGCAAGGTCAAGAAGCGCTACTTAATAGTGCGGAAATCGAACTGCGCACCGCCAAGCAACAACTAGGCGAATTGGAGAACAAGCATAAGCTCGCCTTAGAGAAAATGGCACAGCGTCAAATTCGCCTGCAAGAGTTACGAGGCACTCAAGCAGAGCTGATGAATAGCACATCGCAAATTCAGCATCAAATCAAACAATCTGAAGCAGCGATCGTCTCCTATCAAGCTCGTCTTGATGTGCTCGAACAAACCATCGGCGCGGCAAAACAAGAACGTGATGCCTGTGAGCGATCGCTGCGTGCTCAACAACAACAACTACAACAACAAGAATGGCAGCTACAAAAAAATCGCGAACGCCAAACCGAACTGGAACAGCAAATAGCTCAATTTACAGAGCAACTTGCCCAAATTGAGCTTCCTGACATTGTCCCTGAAGTTCCCGAAACCATGACCCTTGAGCAGTTGCAACTAGAGCAACGCCGTTTACTCAAGCGCATTCAGTCAATGGAACCCGTCAATATGATGGCGATCGCTGAGTACGAAGCCACATCGCAACGCCTCGAAGAACTCAGTAGTCGTCTGGAAACCCTCAATCAAGAACGTACTGAACTCTTAATTCGCATTGAGAATTTCACGACCCTGCGTCAACGTGCCTTCATGCAAGCCTTTGATGCCGTCAACGGACATTTTAAAGAAATCTTTAGCGAACTTTCCGACGGTGACGGTTATTTACAACTCGAAAATCCTAATGCGCCTCTCAGTGGTGGATTAACCCTTGTTGCTCACCCCAAGGGCAAACAAGTACAGAATCTCTCATCGATGTCTGGAGGAGAAAAATCTCTTACTGCGCTTAGCTTTATCTTCGCGCTGCAACGCTATCGCCCTTCGCCTTTCTACGCTTTCGATGAAGTCGATATGTTCCTCGATGGTTCCAACGTGGAGCGCCTTTCAAAAATGGTTCGTAAGCAAGCAAACCTTGCTCAATTTATCGTCGTCAGTCTCCGCCGCCCGATGATCGAAGCATCAGAACGCACTATTGGCGTAACTCAAGCCCGTGGAGAACATACTCAAGTTTTGGGCTTAGAACTGCGATCGAGTTGATAAACACGAGAGGCGGCGCTTCGCGCTGTCACTCGTCTGTATTAGCAGATTTACTGTAGGGTGCGTTAGCCATAGCGTAACGCACCCTCTAATTTTGTTGATAATGGTGCGTTACGCTGCTCTAACGCACCCTACTAATGCTATAGCTATATAAAAAATCTAAAATATGCAAAATCCACAAGTTAGTATCATCATGGGCAGTGACTCTGACCTACCCACCATGCAAGGCGCGATCGCAATTTGCCAAAAATTTGAAATCTCCCATGAAGTTGCGATTATCTCTGCTCACCGCACACCCGAAAGAATGGTGGAATTTGCCAAAACAGCCCATACTCGTGGCATTAAGGTAATTATTGCAGGAGCAGGTGGTGCAGCTCATTTACCAGGTATGGTGGCGGCGCTGTCACCTTTACCTGTAATCGGTGTACCAGTTTCTACCAGACAACTTAGTGGTGTTGACTCTCTCTATTCGATTGTGCAAATGCCGAAAGGAATCCCTGTAGCGACTGTTGCGATCGGTAATGCTGACAATGCAGGGCTACTAGCAGTGCAGATTCTAGCTAGTCACAACCCTGATCTTCTCCAACAGGTAATTACATATCGTCAATCTTTGGCGGAAATGGTGATGGAGAAGCAAGATAAGCTAGACGAATTAGGAAGCGAAAAATATTTGCTGCAAATGTGATTTATTTGCGTGGCTTGCAATTTTGAGCGCAAACCAGTCTTGGGTTTTCACCGCCTGCGGCGGTGAAAACCCTGCACAATGAGAATTGCTGTCAAGACCTGAATCTAGAGGATTTTCGACACGATCGCTGATAGGATAAAAGGCTAAAGTGTTATTGCCTAGTACAGCATGGATTTTCAGTCGGTTATTTTGGCGTTGCAAAAATATTGGAGCGATCGCGGATGTTTGATTGCTCAACCCTACGACATCGAGAAGGGCGCTGGCACGATGAGTCCGCATACATTTTTGAGAGCGATCGGCCCAGAGCCTTGGAGCGTAGCCTATGTTGAGCCATGCCGCCGCCCCACTGATGGACGCTATGGACAAAATCCTAATCGCTTGCAACATTATTATCAATTTCAGGTAATTCTTAAGCCATCGCCCGATGACGTGCTGGATCTATATCTAAACAGCCTTAAGCATCTCGGCATCGATCCCGACGATCATGATGTACGTTTTGTCGAAGATGATTGGGAATCACCGACCCTCGGCGCATGGGGTGTTGGTTGGGAAGTTTGGCTAGATGGAATGGAAGTCACCCAATTCACCTACTTTCAGCAGGTTGGGGGCTTAGACTGTCGCCCTGTTTCTGCGGAAATCACCTATGGGCTAGAGCGTCTAGTCATGTACTTGCAAGGGGTGGATTCGGTTTATGACATTGTGTGGCGATCGCACCCACAGTTAGGCGACATCAAATATGGACAAGTACATCACCAAGGCGAAGTCGAGCATAGTGGCTATAACTTTGGTAACTTTGGCGGCAAGCCACAGGATTCAGATTTGCTCTTTGAATTGTTCTTACAATACGAGAAAGAAGCAGGGCATTTATTAGAAGCTGAACTTGTATTACCAGCCTTTGATTATGTTCTGAAATGTTCACATTCCTTTAATTTGTTAGATGCGCGGGGTGTAATTTCGGTAACAGAGCGGGTGCGCTATATTGGCCGAATTCGCAACTTAGCACGTCAAGTTGCCAAGCTTTATTACGCTCAGAGGGAAGCACTAGGATTTCCTTTAGTTTCTGAAGCTGCGCTAACCATCTAAAAAAATCGGCTCAGTAAAGCATATCTAGGGTAAATCAAATCCCAAATAAATAAAGGCGGCGCGAAGCGCCGCCTTTATTTATTTGGTTCGTAATGTCTATATTAAGGATTATTAACTAGTTTCTCATATCCACCTTGGACAAAGAACCGATCTCGTATTGTGATGAATTAAGACTTAAAAAGCAACTTTTATAAATTTGTAGTTTTATCTAAAATTCATGTATAAACCTTTTCTTGACTATCTAGAGCAGTCGCTATTTCAAAGGTTTGACTTGCAAAGCCGCTTGATACCAGAAGGTTTAGAGTCTTGTGTTAGCGATCGCGGTCGTAGCCCTGCAACGATTCGGAGTTGGTGCTATCAATGTCCAGAATTTCGCAAAATTCGCTATACATACATTGATGCAGGTGCAAGCGCCCAAATTTTTAATAGCGTCATTTATCCAAGCCATAACTATGACTTGCCACTATTGGGAATTGATTTTTTGTCATTTGGATCGGTAAAAAACTTGATTGTGATGGACTTTCAGCCATTATTTCAAGATCGGGCATATTTGGAAAAATACATTTATCCGCTCAAAACTTTGCATGACAAGTATCCAGACTTGGCACAAAATCTGGAAATGAAGTTTTACGATGCTAATCAATATTTCTCAAAATATTTATTGTTTGCAAAGACCGATCCTGAAACTGTTAGAACTAGGGTGCTAGAAGCATTCAAGGACTATTTGAATCTTTATTGGACAATGCTTGCCGATGCACAGCCTCTAATCGATCAGTCGGATATTCAACGGATCGTTAAGGCGCAAAAGGACTATGACCAATACAGCGCCGATCGCGATCCTGCCTCTGGGCTATTCAGCAGTTATTTTGGACATGCATGGTCTGAGAAATTTTTGTACGGATTTTTATTTGAAGATGCAAAGCCTTTGGCAGTGACGGTTTAAATGACTTTATATCAACCTTTTTTAGATCACGCGATCGCCTCTTTAAAAGAGCGATTCCCTGATTTGCAGCCATACCCAATTCCTGACGGATTCGAGTCCAAATCTGCGATCGTTGGCAAGGGAAGTCACCAGAATGAAGTCTTAACAACTAGTTTTGGCTACCAGTCATCTAAGCTTCGTCAAATCCGTGCTGCCCATGTCCAAGGCGGAAGCTCACTTCAGGTTTTAAATTTTGTCATTTTTCCACATTTGAATTATGACTTGCCATTTTTTGGCGGCGACTTAGTCACTCTACCTGGGGGACATCTGATTGCATTGGATATGCAACCATTGTTTCGGGACGATCCAAACTATCAAGATAAATATACAAAGCCAATTTTGCCGATCTTTGAGTCCTATCAACAACATTTAACTTGGGGTGGCGATTTTCCTGAAGAAGCAAGTCAGTTTTTCTCTCCTGCTTTCTTATGGACTAGACCAAAAGAAAATGAAGTGGTGGAAACCCATGTTTTCCATGCTTTCAAAGATTATCTTCAGGCTTATTTAGACTTTTGCGATCGCGCTGAGCCGATAACTGATGAACTGAGATTAGCTGAAATCAAAGAAGCACATCTGAGATATTTACGTTATCGCGCTGAAAAAGATCCTGCAAGAGGTATGTTTAATCGATTCTACGGTTCGGAATGGACAGAAGAGTATATTCACGGTTTTCTATTTGACTTAGAGCGCAAATTGAAACAAGTCTAATCTGTTACGATTTATGTCATTCATCTTTGCCTCAAACCCAATCCCCAAAATGATTTGAACCGATTCGGTTATTCCTGCCGAAGACGTGAAAATTGATTGGGGAGATTTAATACCGCTAAACTGGGTTTAGGTATTTGATTGAGGATAGATACTTGTACTATGTTTGAATCTGCTGAAATCGGACACAAGCTAAGTAAAGTAGAGTATGAGGCTCAAGAACCAATTCTGCGAATAAAACTCTTGGAAGTTCAGGAAGAACTCAAAAATGCTTCCTTTCCAGTGATTATTCTCATTGGTGGTGTAGATGGTGCTGGCAAGGGGGAAACTGTTAATTTGATCCATGAGTGGATAGACCCACATTATCTGGAAACCCATGCTTTTGGATCTGCTTCTGACGAAGAGCGCGAACGCCCAGAAGCTTGGCGATTTTGGCGAGTTCTACCACCGAAAGGACGCATCGGCATTTTATTTGGGTCATGGTATACCCGCCCCATCATTGATCGTGTCTATGGGAAGACCAAAAATACGGATCTTGATGTGGATTTGATGCGAATTAATGCCTTTGAGAAAGCGTTGGTGGATGACGGGGCACTGATTATCAAATTTTGGTTTCATCTCAGTAAAGAAGCCCAATCTGCTCGCCTAAAATTACTGATGAAGAATCCCGAAACTCGTTGGCGAGTTACAGATTTGGATTGGCAGCACTTCAAGCTTTACGATAAGTTTCGGCTTATTTCAGAACGCGCACTCCGAACGACAAGTACAGGTGAAGCGCCTTGGCTGGTTATTGAGGGGCAAGATAAGAGATATCGCAGCATTACGGTAGGGAACTATATTCTAGATTTGATTTCCAAGCGTCTTGCCACAGAACACTCACGGACAGTCAAAATATCGACATCTCCAGTTAAAGCTGAAAACCCTTACACAATTCTGGATACGCTTAATCTTGAGCAGAGTCTAAGTGAAGAAGACTACAAGAGATTGTTGGAAAAGTATCAAGGTCGGCTTAATTTACTTTATCGTCAAGCTAAGCAATTAGGGCGATCGGTGATTCTCGTTTTTGAGGGTTGGGATGCCGCAGGTAAAGGAGGAATTATCCGCCGTGTTACTTCTGCTCTAGATGCCCGTGACTATCAGGTTATTCCCATCGCGGCTCCTACGGATGAGGAGCGATCGCATCATTATCTGTGGCGATTTTGGCGGCATATTCCACGGGCTGGGCGAGTCACGATTTTCGATCGCAGTTGGTATGGACGTGTGCTTGTAGAAAGGGGCGAGGGTTTTGCCTCTGAAGCCGAATGGATGCGAGCCTATGCTGAAATCGTCAATTTTGAGCAGCAACTTCACGAACATAGTACTTTGATACTCAAGTTTTGGATTCATATTGATGCTGACGAGCAATTGCGAAGATTCCAATTGAGACAGGAAACACCCTATAAGCACTATAAAATCACCGATGAAGATTTTCGCAATCGGGCAAAATGGAATGACTACGAACTAGCGGCTAACGAGATGATCGAACGCACGGGAACAGAGTTTGCTCCTTGGTATACGATCGCAGCGAATGACAAGAAATTTGCACGGATTGAAGTAGTCAAGACGCTTTGCGATCGCTTGAAAAAATCTCTCTAAAATTGCAATTCTCAATCCATTTATGCTTTGAGGCAGTCGTTACAATTTCCCTAAACTACTAAATTTATTCAGTATTTGTTATTAGCTTAGGTTATACTCTAGAAATAGGTTGGACGTGCTTAATCTTGTATATAAAACTTTTAATTAATATTTAAAAATAGGCATAAAAAGGTTAAAAGCTTTGTAGTGAAAAGGGGTCGGGGGATTTAAGACTTTTCACGCAAGCCTTAAATTACAATAGCTTTGTATGAGTTTAGATTTAGATTAGCCTCGCAAAATAATCTTTCTTCGCATTTGTTTTAATCGCTTTTAAAAATCAGTCATTATTTTTGAAATTAATATAGATATTTACTTGAATATGAACAAAAAAATTGAGTCTCCAGAAAATATTAGTACGCAGACATCTAATCTAACTCAACAGATGCTGCTTAATAGAATCACTAATAATATTCGTCAATCTCTAGAATTACAGGAAATCCTGTCAGCAACTGTTGCTGAGGTGCGTTCATTTCTAGGAACAGATCGGCTCAAAATTTATCGGTTTCAGCCTGAAGGTCATGGATTAGTCATTGCCGAATCAATAAGTGAAAACCGTCTACCCTCCCTTTTAGGTTTGAATTTTCCTGCTGATGATATTCCCGCCTATGCTCGCGAACTGTTTTTGCTAGCTCGCCAGCGCACAATTATCGATCTCAATAATCATCAAATAGGGATTAGTCCCTTGGACTGTATCGAAACAGGAGAACCTGTAAAAGATCCAGATATTCGTTATCGTCCGCTCGATCCATGCCACATGGAATATATGACCTCTATGGGGGTGAGGTCTTCAATTGTTGTGCCAATCGTTATCGAAAGTCCACTGACTAAAGACTCTAACTTACCGCTGATTGTCGAAAGTCCACCGACTAAAGAATCCCAATTACCTTCACTCAAGCCCAACCAGCACCTTTGGGGATTGCTGATCTCGCATCATTCAGAACCGCGCAATGTGACTGAAGAAGAATTAAATTTTATTCAAGCCGTTGTCGATCAAGTATCTGTGGCGATCGCCCAATCGGTTTTATTAGAACAGGTGCGAGCACAGGCTAAACAGGAAGCTAATGTCAATCAGGTTACGACTTTGCTCTATTCCCGAACTGTAGCGCAATTGCAGGAAGCGCTAGAAAAAACAGTGGAGTTATTTCAAGGCTCAGGTGGGCGCTTGTATTTGCCCATCAATGGTACGAACCTTACATCTGATTTGTATACCTGTGGTGAACAGCCCGATCACATTAGCGGCAACGATCGCAATATTGAAGAAAATTTACTCTGGCAAAACTTTCTGCACTCAGCCGAGAACACCACTAATCGAGATTCTGAAAATAATACCAACGAAAAGCCTTGGTCAGTAGCTTGGATGCGGGCTGTTTATACACTCTCCTCAGTGCCCCAAGAGTCAATCACGGACTTGAATATTTGGGCGATCGCCGACATCTATCAAGAACCATTATTTCGGACATTGGCGATCTCTTTTCAAGCAACCAAAATTCGTGGGATTTTAATCGTTCCGATCTGTTTTGGATATGAAGTAGTGGGCTGTCTCAGTATTTTTCGCAATGATACCAATCACGAAGTGTTGTGGGCAGGCGAACATGATCCTGATAAGCGGCAGCTTGCACCACGCCAATCCTTTGAAGCATGGAAGCAAATCAAGAAGGGCAATGCACAATCTTGGGCAGATTCAGATATCCGCTTAGCTCAGTCTCTTTCCGAGCGCTTTGCTACGGCGATCAAACAGGACAAACTCTACAAGCAGATCCAAATTTTAAATGCCAGTTTAGAAAAACAGGTACAAATTCGCACGATGGAGTTGCACTACTCCACGATGATCGCTAACCAACAACGTGCTTTAGCCAGAATCCTCGCCAAATTACAACAAGCCCTAGATGTAGACACATTTTTCTGCACGGCTACCGAAGAAGTCCGCCAATTATTAGCCGTAGATCGAGTTGGCATTTATCAATTCGATCCTGACTGGGGCGGTGGATTTATCAACCGTCTCGGATCACTTAGTCCTGAATGGGCGCATATTTTAGCCGCTTCAAGAACTATATGGAATGACACATATTTGCAGGAAACTCAAGGCGGTCGCTACCAAAACCACGAAGTTTCTAATGTCAGTGACATTTATAACGCCCAACTGTCTCCATGTCATATTGAAATTCTTGAGCATTACCTGATCAAAGCCTTTTTGGTGATTCCGATTTTTGTTGGGCGGAAACTATGGGGACTATTAGGGATTTATAAGCATAGTAAAACTCGTGTATGGGAAGAATCGGAGGTGGAATTTGGCAAACAGGTTGCTGCTTACTTAGGAGCAGCTTTGCAGCAAGCAGAAGTGCTAGAACAAAACCAAACCCAAGCCCGACAATTACCAGCGATAGAAGAGCAACAGCAAACCTTAGCGATTGTAATCAGCAAAATTCGGCAATCTCTAGATCTATCTACGATTTTTACGACTACCACTCAAGAAGTCCGCCGATTGCTTCATGCCGATCGCGTCATAATTTTTCGATTTAAATCCGATCGTCAACAAGGACAAATAATTTCTGAAGATATCCGCATAAACTATCTATCTATCTTAGGGACTCCGATTCCCAAGCATCCTCTAGTCAAAGAAATCAAAGCAAGTCCTACCCAAAAGTACTATGCAATTGATGATATACACAATGCCGATTTAGAAGCTGATTACCTGAAAATGCTCTCTGACTTTCAGGTTAAAGCGATCTTAACTGTACCGCTATTTAGAAATGAAGAACTTTGGGGGCTACTATGCATTCATCAATGCTCTGGAGCGCGGCAATGGCAACCGAGAGAAAAAGAATTTGCCACACAAATCGCTTCACAATTAGGGGTAGCTCTGCAACAGTCTGAATTATTAGTTCAGGCTCAAACCATGAGAGAAGCTGCTGATGCGGCGAATGCGGCTAAGAGCGAATTTCTTGCCAATATGAGTCACGAACTGCGAACACCGCTCAATGCCATTTTGGGTTTATCAGAAAGCTTACAAGAAAACGTTTATGGTGAATTGAACGAGAAACAAACAAATGCGATCGTTACCATCGAGCAAAGTGGTCAACATTTACTCAATTTAATTAGCGACATTTTAGATCTCACTCAAATTGAAGCTGGCAAACTAAAGCTACAGATTGCACCGACCTCATTACCAAAACTTTGTGAGAACAGTCTGAGCTTTGTCAAGCAAGCAGCAGCAGCAAAGAAAATCGTTATGGAGGTAAACATTACTCCAATCGCGATCAGAGTTGCTGTAGATGAATTACGGATGCGCCAAGTGCTCATCAATCTGCTTAACAATGCCGTCAAATTCACGCCAGTAGGTGGCAAAGTTACTTTATCCGTTGATATTGACAACAAAAACGTTAACAAACAGACAATTCAGTTTCATGTTAGCGATACTGGTATCGGCATTGCACCAGAAAATATCAGCAAGCTTTTTCAGTCCTTTGTGCAGATTGATAGCAAGCTCAATCGTCAATATGAAGGTACAGGGTTAGGTCTAGCATTAGTCAAATATCTAGTCGAATTACAAAATGGCAGAGTAGATGTCGAGAGTAACATTGGCTTAGGCAGTTGCTTTACAGTTACTTTACCTTATATCTCTATTCCCACCTCCTTACCAACTCCAACTCCTCCCAATAGCCAACCCCTAACTCTTCAAACCAAGCCAGAGAGATTAAATAACAAGCAGTTTCTATCCACTGCACCCATTCCGCAATCTACCAAGCCAGCATTAATCCTGTTAGCAGAAGATAGCGAAGCAAATACGATGACGATTGTGGACTTCCTTGAGCAACAAGGCTATGAGATTATCCAAGCCCAAAATGGACAGGAGGCTGTCGATATGGCAAATGCTTCACATCCCAATCTAATTTTGATGGATATTCAAATGCCAATCATGGATGGGTTGGATGCCACTCGTCAAATTCGATCTTTACCTGCAATTGCAGATATACCCGTGATTGCTCTTACAGCCTTAGCGATGCCTAACGATCGCGAAAAATGTCTAGAAGCAGGTGCTAATTCCTATCTCAGCAAGCCTGTCAAGCTCAAGCAATTGTTGCTGACAATACAGCAAATTTTAAAAGAAGTATAAAAAAGGTAGTTCTAAAACTGCTAGAACCGCCTTTTCCCGTAGAATCAATAGCGATCGCGAGTCCAAAAACGACATCTTGAAACAACCCGTTATAAATTGTGACAATCTGTAATAAAAAATGATCCAACGACATAGTATAAACAAATAGGTAGGAAATTGAACTGCGCGAGATTGAAGAAACCACAAGTGTTTATCTAAATCGAGTAAGTTTTTCCAACTATTTAAAACAAAGGTTTTTCTAAGGTTTTCTGAAATAAACATCAGATAACGCTTAGATCGGTCAATCATCCATCAGACTTTAATCAGTTTGAAGATGACATAAAAACAAAAGATAATTACAAAACTGGAGATAACAGTATTATGTACGACGCATTTGCAAAGGTAGTATCCCAAGCTGATTCCAGAGGCGCTTATATCAGTGCTTCTCAAATTGATGCTCTAAGCGCAATGGTTGCTGATGGCAGCAAACGCTTGGACGCTGTAAACCGCATCACCAGCAACTCTTCTGCAATCGTTGCTAATGCTGCTCGCGCTTTGTTCGCTGAACAGCCTGCTTTGATCGCTCCTGGTGGAAATGCTTACACCAGCCGTCGTATGGCAGCTTGCTTGCGCGACATGGAAATCGTATTGCGCTATGTTACCTATGCTATCTATTCTGGCGATGCAAGCATCTTGGAAGATCGTTGCCTCAATGGTTTGAAAGAAACCTACTTGGCACTTGGTACTCCTGGTTCTTCAGTTGCTGTTGGTATCGGCAAAATGAAGGATGCTGCGATCGCGATCGCTAACGATCCTAACGGCGTAACCCGTGGCGATTGTTCCGCTCTTATGAGTGAAATCGGTAGCTACTTCGATAAGGCTGCTGCTGCTGTTGCTTAGTCTGGTCTTGTCCAGTCTTCAGTCAGACAGTATTTTGCGACATATCATTTGGTCAATAGACCACATTTCACTTAAAAAAACTATTTTGGAGAACATCTCACAATGAAAACCCCTTTAACCGAAGCAGTATCCGCCGCCGATTCTCAAGGTCGTTTCCTAAGCACCACCGAAACCCAAGTTGCTTTCGGTCGTTTCCGTCAAGCTACCTCTGGTCTAGCTGCTGCTAAGGCTTTGAGCGAAAAGGCTGAATCTTTGGCTTCTGGCGCAGCTAACGCTGTATACAGCAAGTTCCCTTACACCACCTCGATGACTGGTGCTAACTACGCTTCCACCCAAACTGGCAAAGACAAGTGTGTACGTGACATCGGCTACTACATCCGTATGGTTACATACTGCTGCGTAGTTGGTGGAACAGGCCCAATGGATGATTACTTGGTTGCTGGTATTGCAGAAATCAACCGCACCTTTGATCTTTCTCCTAGCTGGTATGTTGAAGCTCTTAAGTATGTTAAGGCTAATCATGGCTTGTCTGGAGACTCAGCTGTTGAAGCTAACTCCTACATTGACTATGCAATCAATGCTCTTAGCTAATTCTTCGCTTTAAAATAAAAAGCACCTCTTCGGGGGTGCTTTTTGCTTTTTAGGTACAGCGTTTTGCGCTAACCTTTACAAGCAAGTTATTCTATTTACGTTTTAGGGTATAGATCCCCCCCCAGCCCCCCTTATAAAGGGGGGAGAATCAAAATTATATTCTTCCCCCTTTATAAGGGGGATTGAGGGGGATCTTTAGTGACTAACGATAGCTGTCAAAATAAAACTATGAATGAAGAATCTGGCATTCCAGATGATAATCAATTAACAATCGAACAAGCGCTCATCAATCTCCAGAGTGAAGATTTGGGATTGAGAGTTTATGCAGCTTGGTGGTTAGGTCGTTTTCGGGTAAATTTGCCAGAAGCCATCGATCTGTTGATTTTAGCTTTGGCTGATGAAGCCGATCGCACCGAGGCAGGGGGCTATCCATTACGGCGCAATGCGGCAAGAGCATTGGGAAAATTAGGCGATCGCAGGGCAGTACCAGCATTAATCAAGTCGTTAGAATGTGATGATTTTTATGTGCGCGAGGCGGCTGCTCAATCCTTAGAAATGTTGGGTGATGACTCCTGCGTACCATATATATTTGAGTTAATCAAAAAACCCAATTTCCAAGTTAGCGCTGACGCAGAACCAGAACATCCCTATGACGCTTTTTTAGAAGCATTGGGAACATTACGGGCTGTAGAAGCCACTCCTCAGATTTTGCCATTTTTGGAACATCCGATTCCTAAGGTGCAATATGCGGCGGCAAGGGCGATGTATCAACTTTCGGAACCAGAGGTTGCTAATCAATATGGCGATCGCCTTATCACGGCTCTATCCAATGACGACTTACAATTGCGTCGAACAGTTCTGTCAGATTTGGGTGCAATCGGTTATTTGTCAGCGGCTGAAGCGATCGGTAATACGATGGCAGAGAATAGCCTCAAACTAATTTGTCTGAAAGGATTATTGGAAAAACAAATTCCTCTTGCGATACCTCCTGAACTTACAGAAGGAGCAGTTCGAGTCATGGCACTGATGGATGATTTATTGTAAAGTAGAGAAGCGCAAAGCGCTTCTCTACTTTTTAAACCTATGACTGATCGTCTTTCTCAACTAATACAGGCTGTAGAAGATGCAGATTCTTCTAAGCTTTTACTTGAAGCCGTCCAAAATCTCGCGGATGCTCAATTAGAAGGAGCTATCCCCATTTTGGTTGAGGCTTTGAGTTACAACAATCCTGGAGCTGCTGTTGCTTCCGTTGATGGATTGATCAAGTTAGGAGATCCTGCGGTTCCTGCTTTGCTAGAGCTTTTGGATACGCATAACTACACAGCGCGATCGTGGGCGATCCGCGCTTTAGCTGGCATCGGCGATCCGAGAGGTTTGATAACTTTGCTTGGTGTCGCAACTGCTGACTTTGCGATGAGTGTTCGCCGCGCTGCCGTCAAGGGTCTGGGGATGATGAAGTGGCATTGGTTTCCTGATGAAGTCCGAGAGATGGCACAGGAAGAAGCTTTAGATGCATTATTGTTTGTCGCTCAGCAGGATGAAGAATGGGTCGTGCGCTATGCGGCTGTGGTAGGTTTAGAGTCTTTGGCAATTACGATCGCCAATAGGCTTCCCACATGGCGATCGGAAATTCAAGTGCAATTTAATTTGATGGGATGTAATGACGAGGTCTTGGCGATTCGTGGTCGCGCTTGGCTAGCTCAACAAAGGCTACAACAAAGTCTCATTTATATAAATAATTTAGATGTTGTTAAAAAAGGCTCGGCAGTTCAAGGAAAAGGATCTCCTCTAACATCTGATGATTGGCAAAATATTCTCAATCACCTCTATGAAATCAAGCGTGAAGAACGGCTTAGTTCTGTCGGCGAAGGTGATCCACGCCGTTTTCAGGACCTAGCCGCAGTGATCGGGCAAACATCCTCTAAAAATAGTCCACACACTTAAGGATCGTAAATTAAATAAAGCGCAATATTTAGTGAGGTGGGCTTCGCCCACCTCACTAAATATTGCGCTTTATCTTAGTATTGAAGTTGTTTGATCACGAGTAAAGTTATATCGTCATAAACTCGACTTAAACCGATAAAATTCTTAAGATTCTGAATAATAACTTCACAAATAAACTGAGCAGACTCTTGACGATGATTTTGAACAAGCTGACATAAACGGTCTAGCCCATAGAACTGGCGATTTGGATTTTCTGCTTCTGTAATACCATCTGTATAGAGTACAACAATATCTTCTGGATTAAGATTGATTTGAGCTTGCATGATAAATGAACTAATATCTGCCTCTAATCCAAGGGGAAAACCCAAATCATTTGTATCGATGCGCTCTACTGTCCCGTCCGCTCTGACGACAATTACCTCTTCATGTTGTCCGACTAAACTCAGTTGTCCTTGAAAATAATCAAGCAACAGAAGCGTCATATTTTTATCGGAATTCATTCGCGTAACATTTTCATACAATACGGTGTTCAATGCGCCAAGAACTCGAATGGGATCTTTCTCCTGTAAAACGCTCATAGTCAGCACTGCCGTTTGAGCCATGATCATTAAAACGCCACTTTCCAAACCATGACCAGTAACATCGCCAATCCCAATTTTGACTCGCCCATTGTGATGTAAAACATCATAATAATCCCCACCAACTTCATTTGATGGCTCCATAAATCCTGCAATATCAAGCTCCTTGATAGTTTCCAGTTCCTCATCTAGAGGTAGCATCATTCGTTGTAAGCGGCGTGTCACATCCAGTTCAGAACTCATTCGCAGGTTGTCTTCCTGCAACCTCTCGTTCAAATAGGTGATTTCAGAGTTAGCTGATTTTAAATCTTGGGTTCTTTTTTCTACTCGACTCTCAAGTTGTTGATTTAACTCTTGTAAAGAAAGTTGGGCTTGGCTGCGTTCCTTTACAAAACCCTTAACCCGCAAAATAATGATCGTGGCTGTTACTAATAAAATAGGAAAACTCAATCCTGCAAGCAACAACGATTGAAACAAAAATTGGCGATAGCGATCGAGACTGTTCTCAGTTTCCAGCGATATCGCATTTCGAGTCGTTAATATCCCATCGGCATAGATTTGTTTTAGAGATTCATACTCAGTCCCCGATAAAATCTGCATTGCCTCTGAAGCTTTGCCTTGACGTACTAATTCAAATGATTTGGCTTCCAAATCAACAAGCTTGAGATTAGCCTCATCAGTCTTTTTGGCATTGGCATTATAAGTATTTGGAGTTTGTTCGATAATTTGCTTGATTGTAATTTCTAACTGCGGCACAACCTGATTGTAACGAGATTCCCATTTCGGCTCGCCTGTCCCAGCGTACATTCGCGCTGACATAGTAAGCACTTCATCGAAATAGATGATTTGGCTGCTCAAATTTTGTAATTTAAATTGGTTAGCGATCGCTTTGTCAAAAGCTTGATAGGTTGACAAGACATTCCAAGCTGAGGCTCCAAATAATAGTCCACTAAATCCCAAGGAAAGACTGATAAAAGTGATGAGATGAGAGCCTGAAGCCACTTTTGACTTTATTGGACTATTCATGTTGGGGCTACTCTTGAGCTTTAATATCTGCATATTAGTATATAAAAAACACACGAAATTACTATTCGCCAATCATCTTTGTCACTAAACCTAAAAAGCAGAGTTGGAGCGAAGCTCCAACTCTGCTTTTTAAAAAATCTCTTCGCGCTTTTCTCGAAAACCTAACTCGATTAAAGCTTTGCGAATTTTCGCTTTAGAAGGCTGAGCTTTTGGCATAGCAAGATTGAGCTCGCGAGATGTTTCTAACATTTGCCTGATTAAAATATCTAGTAAGTTGTCATCGACATCTTCAGGAACCTGCTCGATTCTGCCCTGATATGCCAAGGTGTACAGCTCTAAATGATGCTTACCCATTATTTTTGCCAACTTCCTTAAAGTTTCAGGAGTTGGACAAGTTCCTTTAAAGCAAGCTCCTCGGAGTCTTGGTTGTGGTACACCTGTTAATTCAGCAAGGTGGTTCATACTAATGTCTTGCTCTTCTAAATATTGAAGAACATATAACCCTAGGGGAGAGCAATCATCAGTTTTGACTTGTAACCTTGGTGGCATCGCTTAATATAAAAAAATTTTGTTAGATTTTTAATTAGATTTTTAATTAGCTGGTTAATCTAACAGCAATGATTTTATACCAAATTATAGCGATCGCCTTTTCTCTTAGGACAGGCAAGAGACTTAGTACCTTGTTCAATTTTCTCTGACACAGAATCTGGGCTTTTCAAACCGATTCGTTCATATTGTGGAGTGAAAAACAAAGTTCATCATGTTCTCAATGTGACTCAGGGGAAAGATATGTCAAGAATTCAGGATATACCACTAATCAATACTTGGGTAGTCGCACGCAACTTTGCTCTAAATTTTTACTTTTCTAACCTCTTTGACAATATGGCTCAATCTCTACGTAAATGAGCTTTTGGGCTTGACAAGCTAATACATCTTTAAAACCCGAAAACAGTTTACGGCGCGGAGCGCCATGCAACTGTTTTCGGGTTTTAAAGATGTATTTTAAAAGAAGATTAGCTAACCCTCAAACTTATTTTCGGAATAAAATAATTCTGCTTTTATATATTTTTTATATATACATATATTTTACATATAGATATCTTTTAAATATAAGTAGCAATGCACAGTTAAATAGAAAATCCTAAAACCTGTGCTGCCATCTCAGTAAGCATTACGGGTATTAGTTCTGGACTTTAATTATGTCGAGATACTTACAATTTTTTGCAGTCAACTTGGTTCTTCAATAAGGTAGAAAGTTTTTAATTTAATTGATGCTATTGAAAATTTAACGGGTACACTTAATAATGAATATGAAAATAAGTAAGTTATATTTGATGAAATACAACTTACTTATTGACTGACAAAGGTTGGATTTAATCAAATCAAACTTTGACTGGTACTGTCTTTTAGGCTTTTTAGTCGGATCTGGTCTTAAAAGCTTGATTTGACTTGATTTGCGGGAGGTGTTACCAGAGCTTTGTCAGTTAAAAAGGGGTGGATAGTTCGTGATTTTATTTATAAGGAAGTAATTCTAATGATTACAACAACCAACCATAGACGATTGGGTAGTGTCGTAGGGATGATGACCCTACTAGCTAGCTCTGTCGTATTTTCTCCGAGTACGGCTCAGTCCATCACGTTTAGCCCACCACCAGGCAATACGGTTCCAAGCCAAACAACTGGTGGCGCATCTCGTGGCGGTTTTATACCTCCTGCTGACAATTCTGCACCTCAGCAGACAACTGGTGGCGCATCTCGCGGTACTTTTGTACCTCCTTCTAACAGCTCAGCGCCTCAGCAGACAACTGGTGGTGCATCTCGCAGTACTTTTGTACCTCCTTCTGCCAGCTCAGCGCCTCAGCAGACAACTGGTGGTGCATCTCGCGGTACTTTTATACCTCCTTCTGCCAGCTCTGCGCCTCAACAGGCAACTGGTGGCGCAGCTAGAAGCGCTTTTACGCCTCCTCCTAGCAGCTCAGCACCCATTGACGCAGTAGGTGGTTCATCTCGCACCAATGCCTACGGCTCTTATTTGAGTGGCGATCGCCCTGTTTTCATGGCAGCCCTTCTACCACAAACCTTCTACGGCACAACCTTATCTGCACATCCTACGGTTTTGGTCTACCTACCAGCTAGCTCTGCTCAAGAAGCAGTTTTTAGCCTCAAGGATGAGTCAAAGCAAATGGTTTATCAGATGACTGTACCAGTGTCTGGGAAGGAAGGGATTGTGTCAATCCAGTTGCCTGAGAATGCACCTGCTTTAGAAGTGGGCAAAAACTACCAGTGGTTTTTTGCGCTCAAGCTTGAAGGTAGCTTAAATCCTAACAGTCCCTTTGTTGACGGCTGGATCAAGCGGATTACGCCTAGTGCAGACCTCGCTAAAGCTCTAGAAGGCAAAACATCTCTACAGAAATCATCGATTTTGGCGACTAATGGAGTTTGGTACGATAGTGCCTCAATCCTGTCCTCTTTGCGGACAGCACAGCCAAATGATCAATTGCTTGCCAAGGAATGGAAAGAGCTGTTGGAATCGGTTCAACTGCCTCTACTAACCAGTATGGCTATTACCAAGTAAGATCAAACTTTTGGTGAAGTGAAGATTTCTAGATATAAATGTGGATAAGATGGTTATAAATTACTATCTTATCCATATTATGATTATGAAACTCAAAATCTAAACACGGATACTATGCGATTAGGACTCAAAGCATTGTTCGGACGCTCTAAAATAGTCTTAATTATTGGTTCTAGTATTTCGTCGATTGTAATTATTGGCAACTTGTTCGGTGTTTTTAATTTATTAGAGTGGGCGATTAGGGATAAGTTTTTTCAATGGCGACCTACGGAGGTTGTCGAAAATAATATTGTGATCGTCACGATCGACGAAGCCGATATCAAAGCAGCAGGCAATTGGCCAGTACCAGATCGTGTATTAGCGAAGGTGATCGAGAATTTGCGATCGCAAAATCCTCGAGTCATTGGTATGGATATCTATCGCAATTTGCCAGAGGAACCAGGGCATAAAGAGCTACTTCAAGTTTTTCAAACCACTCCGAACCTAATTGGGGTCGAGAAAATTACTGGCGATCGTGTTGATCCGCCAGCAGTGTTAAAAAAGAAAGAACAGGTGGCGCTTGCTGACTTGGTTTTAGATAGTGATCAGAAAGTGCGGCGAGCTCTGCTCACGGCTGAAGACGTACGGGACAATAAGACGATTAAGTCTGGGCTAGCTACTCAAGTGGCTCTGAAGTACCTAGAATCCGAGAAAATCACCTTAGAGTCTATTGATGCGGCTCAGCAAAAGTTTCGATTAGGGAAAACGGTTTTCCTACCGATGAAAGATAGGGAAGCAGGATATGGCAATGAAGACTTGGGTGGATACCAAATCCTCCTGAACTGGAGAGGTTCGACATCTTCATTTCCTACTATTCCTATGCGAGAAGTATTTGCAGGAAATATCCCAGACAATCTGATTCGCGATCGGATTGTGCTAATTGGTTCCATTGCCCCTAGCACTAATGATTTCTTCGCAACTCCCTTTGATAATGCTAATTTCTCAAAAACTAAAACTCCAGGAGTGGTAGTTCACGCAAATATAGCCAGCCAACTGATTCGTTCGGCAAAGGATGGTCGGTCAGGGCTGCATGGTTGGTCTAATATTGGGCAGGGAATTTGGATCGTAGTTTGGTCTATGTTAGGTACAGGGGGGATCTGGTTTTTGATTAGTTTTGGCGAAGGTAAACGTCAAATTTTTGGTGAACGAGCTGTCTGGGGGACTATTGCGGCTATTAGCCTTTTGTTTGGATTTAGCTACTTGTCTTTTCTAAATGGGCTTTTAGTGCCGATCATGCCGCCTCTAAGCGCTTTTATTATGAGTGCGATCACGATCACCAATGCCTACAAGCAACAAAAGTTGGAATTAAGCAATCAACAATTGGAACTCGTTAACAATCAACTCCTAGATTACTCCAAAAATCTAGAAGTTAAAGTTGAAGAACGTACTCACGACCTTGAAATAGCAAAACAAGCCGCTGATAAGGCAAATCGCGCTAAGAGTGAATTTTTGGCTAATATGAGCCATGAGTTGCGAACTCCGCTGAATGGCATCCTTGGTTATGCTCAGATTTTGCAGAGATCTAAACATCTTGACGAAGATGGGCAGAAAGGGGTTAGGGTAATCCAGCGATGCGGCGATCACTTACTAACATTAATCGATGATGTTCTGAATCTGGCTAAGGTTGAGGCGGGGAAGATTGAACTGGTGATTTCAGAGGTGCATCTGTCTGCCTTCTTAGAAGACGTGACGGAAATTTTCACAGTCAGAGCGGCTCAGAAAGACATTAGCTTTTTGGTGCAGATTAGCCCAAACCTACCTGTGGGCATTCGTTCTGACGAGAAACGACTGCGGCAGGTCCTCCTCAATTTACTCAGCAATGCCATGAAGTTCACCGATGTGGGGGGGGTAACCATGAAGGTGACTCTAGTTTCAACTAGGTCAGAAGCTCCAAGCCGTGAAGCTTCTCAATCTGCAAGGGGAGAATCCTTTGCAACCGTACGTTTCCAAATCGAAGATACGGGGTCTGGTATCAGTCCAGAAAATTTAGACAGGCTCTTTTCTCCATTCCAGCAAGTGGGAGACGAAAAGAAGAAAGCCGAAGGTACTGGGCTAGGCTTGGCAATCAGCCAAAAAATCGTTCAACTAATGGGCGGTGTCATTCAGATCAGTAGTCGTCTAGGTGAGGGAAGTATCTTCTGGACTGATCTAGAATTTCCCCTAGCATCAGGTTGGGAGAATAATCGGTCTATTTCCAATCAGGTAATAACAGGTTATCAGGGACATCCGCTGAAAATTTTAGTTGTAGATGATCGCTCAGACAATCGATCATTTTTGATTAAGCTACTCAAAGACATTGGGTTTGAATTGTTTGAGGCTAAGGATGGGCAGGAAGGATTGGATCAGGCGATCGCTAATCATCCAGATTTGATCTTGCTGGATCTGGTCATGCCAGTTTTAGATGGCTTTGAGATGGCTCGTCAACTCCGCCGTCAAGAAGGATTTGAAACTGTTCCGATCATTGCTTGTTCGGCAAGCACCTTTGACAACGATCTGCAAGAAAGTTTGACTGCTGGCTGTACAGACTTCACTCCCAAACCAATTCAGTCAAAACACCTGTTTTTAAAGTTAAAGCAACATTTGAATTTGGAGTGGATTTACGAAGGGCCTAAAAATTCCTCAGCCTTTGTTGCCACTTCGGTCATGAATCCTGCTACTAACGATATGTCCATCAATGCTACTGAGCCTTCATTAGATTCTAATCCTGCGATCGTCTTACCGCAGACCGAAGAGCTGGCTATTTTACTGGATTTAGCTCGAAAAGGTGTGCTCAAAAATTTAGTTAAAAATCTGGACAGATTGGAGCAGCAGGATGAGAATCTTATCCCATTTACTCGTCAACTTCGTCAGCTTGCCAGTGGTTTTCAAATAAAGAAATTGCAAGAATTACTTCAGCAATATACAGATCAATCCTTATAAACTTATGAATTTCAATCAACCTTTGCCATTACAGCCAAGCACGATTTTGATTGTGGATGATAATCCCACCAATTTGGAAGTGCTTTCTACTACTCTAGAAGATCATGGCTTTACGGTCTCAGTAGCGATCGATGGCGAAAATGCCCTATCCCAAGCCGAATATCTAGAGCCTGATTTAATCCTTTTGGATGTGATGATGCCAGGGATTGATGGCTTTGAAGCTTGTCGGCTTCTGCTGTCCAATCCTAAAACCCAAAATATTCCAGTGATCTTTATGACTGCCCTTGCTGATCCCACAGAAAAGGTAAAGGGCTTTGAACTTGGGGCGGTAGATTACATCACCAAACCTTTCCAACAAGAAGAAGTGATTGCTAGGGTCAATCTACATTTGAAGTTGAGTTCTCTCAATAAGACAATTGCCGAACAAAATCAACATTTGGAACAGCAGGTGGTAGAACGCACGGCAGAATTGACTCAAGCTTTAGAAACCCTACAAAAGTCTCAACTTCAACTCGTGCAGAGTGAGAAGATGTCTAGTATTGGTCAGTTGATGGCTGGAATAGCCCATGAAATTAATAACCCTCTAGGATTTATTAACGGTAACCTGTCTTTAGCTCAGGAAGCATTTGCAAATCTACTAAATCATCTGCAACTTTATCAAGCGGAGTTTCCCAAGGTTAGCGATAAGATCATTGACCACGCTGAATTAATTGATCTAGAATTTCTATTAACAGACTTACCTGCTCTCACTAAATCTCTGCGTGTAGGATGCGATCGCATCAAGGCGATTTCTAATTCTCTAGGCATATTCTCTAGATCTGATACTGAACATCGCGTGAGCTTTAAAATTGAAGAGGGGCTTGAAATTACGTTGATGCTGCTACGTCATCGCCTCAAATCCGTGGATCAAATTCCTGAAATTCATATCATCAAGGATTATGCAGATCTACCCAAAGTAGCTTGTTATGCGGGACAGTTGAATCAAGTATTTATGAACCTGCTAGCCAATGCGATCGATGCGTTGCACGCTTCTGGCTACACAGTTTCAATGGTAAAACGGGGTGAAGCGAAACAACCGACAATTTGGGTGAAAACCGAATTGCTCCAATGTGAGACTCGATTAGATGACAAGGTGCGAATTACCATTCGAGATAATGGACTCGGAATTCCACCCAATTTACAAACCAAAATATTTGAATCGCTGTTTACAACTAAGCCTGTGGGGAAAGGAACTGGGCTGGGTCTTTCCATTAGTCGCGAGATTGTCGAAGAAATTCATGGAGGTAAATTGACGCTCACTTCTACCTCATCAGAAGGAACAGAGTTTACGATTGAAATACCTGTTTATGATCCCAGCGAGAAAGATTAAATAACTCGCTATCCAGCAATTTCCAAATGACCGATGTACAAAAAAAATTTAAAAAATGGAGGGGCAATTCATGAATTGCCCCTCCATTTTTTAAAAGCCAGATCAAAAAGCTGTAGCGCAAGCTGCGCGTGCGCTACAGCTTTTTGGGTTTTGTATTTAATTTCGCTTAGCTACTTAACATCAATTAAAAACGTGCAGTAGCAGAAAAATATAAGCCTCTTTCTTGTGAGCTATTGCCCTGTGATGGCACATTAACTAGAGGAACGCCCCAATCAAGTCTGATAGATAAATTTTCCCCCTGTTGCCACAATAGTCCAACACCCAGCCCCACCAAAGTATTAGGATTAGGATTTCTGCCATTGCTATTCCAACCAGTTCCTGCATCAACAAATGGGGTTAGTTGCAAAACCTCTTTAGATGCAACATCTTTAAAGATTGGCAAACGAACTTCGGCAGAAATTTGTGCGCCATTATCTGTTAGAAGGGCTTCTTGGCGATAGCCGCGAACAGTACTGACTCCCCCCAATCCAAATTGCTCCAAAGTTAGCAACGTGCGATTGGCAATTTGAATATCTCCCCGCAATAGAAAAAGCGTATCGGGCGCAAGTAGCTGTACCCATTGACCTTGTCCTCGCCATGACAAAAAGTTGCTATCAGGCACTTCTTGCTGGTTGACGGTGGCATTGAATAGACCACCAAGCCCAAGACTAAATTGAGAGCGAAAAGCCATTACAGATTGCTCATTTCGCCTAGTCCATTCTTGGAAGAATCGCAATGCGGAGACACGGGTACTACCTTGGCTGTCGGAACCAGAAGAAATGGGGAAAGGCCCAATATTGTCAATTCCTAGTGAAGTTTGGCTTTCTTGCCTAGAGAATGTTAGCCCCACAGCTAGTTCTTCTTGAGGGCGTAAAATCAGTGGTTGGCGATAGGTGGCTTCGTAATATTTCGAGACAGCCGAAATTTTGAGTACATCAAATGGGGATTCAATTACATTGCTAGTCGTAGTGCCAGCCGCCAATTGGATCGTACCGTTGCTGGGATTAATCGGCAAAGTGTAGCTAAAATCAAAGCCATTACTCCCATCGGTGTTGGTATATCCCAATTTCAATCCATCACCAAGTCCAAACAAATTAGCATGAGATAGTTGGATTTGACGGCGGAAACTACCGACACTAGGCGATCGCCCATTATCAATAGTAGGAATAACACTGAAATTCTTGGCTTCCTTAGCTTCCACTAACAAAATCCGAGTTTCAGGGCGATCGCCTGTTTGCAACTCAGCAGAAATGTTTTCAATTAAGGGATTTAGCTTTAGTAATTGTAGTCCTTCAAGTAATTGATTGATATTTAAAGGTTTAGCCCCCGCTAATTGCAAACGACTACGAATATAATCGGGATTAAGGTGTTGTAACCCTGTAACTTTAATCTCTTCCAAACTGCCTTCGATCGCTTGCATTTTGATCACCCCATTCGACAAAGTTTGGGGAGGAATAATTACACCTGAAGAAATATAACCGCGACTTGTATAGAGCTGAGTAATAGCCGATCGCACCTGTAATAACTCAGCAAATGTCAACTCCCTGCCTATAAAAGGCTTAGTCACTACAGCCAGTTCTTCGGTACTAAATACCGTGCTATCAGTTACCTCAATTTGTTTGACAAAAAATTTAGCTGGAAATGTATTTGGACGTGTCTCTGTATCTTCAGGGACTTTAGGTATTGATTGATCTAAAGTTGGTGCTGGAGGCAGCGTCTCTGGGGGTAGAACAGGTTGACTAGGAGAGGGATTAATCCGTTGTAAAGGATTAGAAATATTAGGCTCAACCCTCTGCGCCGTGAGCAATGGCTGTTCAAGGGGGCTTTGCTCAATCGGAAATCGTGAAGTGTCGAGCTTTGTACTTACAGGTCGTGATAATAAGCCTTGTTCATTAAATTTAGATTTAGCCTCACTTACCTCGACGGCAGATAATTCTGAGGACAAACTTACAAATATTAAAATAATCGTAAATCTCATGAATGGCAAAGTACGAGCTAGATAATTACACAACAAAAGATTGCAAAAATTCATATATTCAAGAGTAATTTCTATGCTTTTTCAAGATGATTTCAATCGGGCAATATTAATAAACCATAAGTGAAGTAAAATCAGGTAATATTAACTAATCGATAAAATTATATCAGTTTTTTATTTTTCTACGATAAAATAAAAAACTTAAAACTTTAACTGTGATTAGTTTTTTTGTTTTACAAATTAGGGGGAAATTCATTTGTAAAACGCTATAAGTATCATATCGTAATTAAATATAAAACCTAAAGCTTATGGTTTATGCGCAGCTTACACCAAAGGCTTTGAATCTAGTTTTTAATTATGCTCAGCTACTTAGTATTGGCTTGCTTATATTACGCTCTTTATTTTCCTTTAATATTCTCAAAAAGATTTTGCTAAAGATGTTTGTCTGTTAATTTTATTTATTTTGTGTGAGATGGGGAGCGGTATCTATGACTTCTATTTTTCGTTTATCTTGTTTAGGTGGCTGTCTATTTCTGGGGCATTTATCCCTAACTTATTCTGTCTCAGCACAATCTGTGACAGCCGATGGCACACTTTCTACAACAGTCACCAGTCCTGACAATCTTAACTTTACGATTACCAATGGTAATCAGCCCAATAGTGGAGCAAATCTATTCCATAGTTTTAGTCAGTTCTCAGTGCCCACGGGTGGTTCTGCTACTTTTAATCTGGTTAGCACACCGAATATTTCGACGATTTTTAGTCGGGTGACGGGAGGCAATGTTTCCAACATTGATGGCTTGATTCAGACCACAAATAACAGCAATCCTGTGAGTTTGTTTCTAATCAATCCCAGTGGGATTATTTTTGGTCCCAATGCCAGTCTAAATATCGGTGGATCGTTTGTAGGAACTACAGCAAATAGCGTCATTTTTAGTGATGGAGTTAAGTTTAGTGCCAACGATCTCACATCTAATCCTCTGTTGACTGTGAATGCTCCCATTGGGCTAAACCTTGAGGCAAATGCGGGAGCAATTAGTTTACAGAAAATGGCTACCCTGCAAGTGGCTCAGGGAAATACCTTGGCTTTAGTAGGCAGTCAAATCAATATGACAGGCGCAAACCTGATCGCTCCAGATGGACAAGTGGAACTATGGGCAGCACAGAATGCCCAAATCGCCATAAACAATCAAGCGAAATGGCAACTTACTTCTGCCCCTAGTATTGTGAATTGGGGAAATATTTCACTCAGTCAAACCTCCTTAGTTGATGCAAGTGGAATCAATGGCGGAGCAATCAACATCCGTGGACGCGGGCTGACCTTGCAAGATGGCTCAAATATTCGTTCTATTACTTCGGCTGGGCAAGGTAAGGGGATCACCGTCCAAACTACAGAATTTGTTGATCTGCTGGGAGCTTCCCAAGCAGGTCAATTTGCTCCTGGCATTTCGACTTCTGTGGGTATATTGTTTGGCGCTCCTGCAACTGGGCGAGCTGGAGATGTGACCGTTGAGACAGGGAGTTTACGGTTGAGTAATGGCGCTTGGCTTCAGTCCTCCTCTACTGGTGACAATTCGCGATCGGGAGATGTGACCGTTAAAGCTGCGGATGTGGATGTATTGGGATCTAATCCATTTCTTGAAACGCCTACCGCTATAAACGCCAACCTCTTTGTTGGCACTAATAATGAGAGTGGCAAGATTACCATCGATGCAGATCGAATTCGCGTGCAAGATGGTGGAATTATCAGTACGGCTTTGGTTGTCGTAAGTCCTGTTCTTCCTACAGGTAAGGCTGGAGACATCTCGATCCGAGCAACTGAGAGCCTTGTAATATCGGGATTCACACCCGCTAAACTGCTATCTGGAGTGAGTTCGAGAATTGGAGCAACAACGGGGGAAGCAGGAAACATCTCGATTGATGTTGGCAGTTTGCAAATCTTTAACGGGGGGACTGTTCGGAGTACGCTATCGGGAACAGGAAAAGCGGGGAATATCACCATTAGGGCTAAGGATGTGACAGTGAGCGAGCCAGAACTTGATGGTCTCAGCAGCTTACCTGGCGGTATTACGGTTTCTCTGGGGGCTAATGCGGTTGGCTCAGGGGGAAATATTACCTTAACGGCTGATACGTTACGGCTTTTTGATGGTGGGCAAATCACCTCTTCAACCAATGGAAATGGTAATGCGGGTAGTATCAATCTGCAAGTCAAAAACATTGCGGTAGATGGTGTCTCTAAAACCTTGTCCAATGGTCAAACTCTGCCCAGCACGATCGCGGCAACTTCTTCTACAAAATCTGATGCGGGTTCAGTCAATATAGTTAGCGATCGGCTTGATGTTCTTAATCGTGGAGAAATTTCTGTTAGTAATACTGGTGGTGGAAATGCAGGTAACTTAAGCGTTAGCGCTTCTCGCGTTCAACTTGATTATGGGGGAAGTCTGCGATCGGAAGTTTCCGCAGGCGATCGCGGCAATATCTCGATTAACTCTGATGTGTTGCTGCTGAGGCACGGCAGCCAAATTAACACCAATGCCACAGGTAATGCTACAGGAGGTAATATCAACATCAATTCAGCATTTATCGTAGCGGTTCTATCGGAAAACAGTGACATCACGGCTAATGCTGTACTAGGAGCAGGTGGGAAGATCAACATCACTACGCAAGGTTTATTTGGGCTAAAATTCCGTCCGCAATTGACCTCAGAAAGTGACATCACGGCAAGTTCGCAATTTGGGCTAAGCGGCACGGTGAATATTAATAACCTTGCTTTTACTCCCACCGCAGGGTTAATCGAGCTACCTAGCAATATCGATGATCCGAGTCAGCGAATTGTCCAAGGTTGTAGAACCTATGGCAATAGTCGGTTTGTTGCCACAGGCAGAGGAGGGTTGCCTGAAGATCCTAGCGATCGCCGCAATAGCTCCCATCCTTGGACAGATATCCGTGATCCATCTGCTTTCCGCAATCCCGTCGCTTTAGCAACTGTCAAGCAATCCGAAAAGCAATCGGAGAATTCAGCACCGCCCATTGTAGAAGCTACGGGTTGGCAATTAAATGCGAAGGGTGAGGTAAATATCTATGCTGCCAATAATGCAGCTATAGGAACGCCTATAACTGATTGCGCAGGATTCTTGGCGATTACAAGCAAAACTTTTTAAAGAGGTATTGTCCAATGAGTTTTAGTCAAAGACTATTGTGGTGTGGTTCTAGCTTTCTTTTCTTGGGAATGCTTTTACCCATAAATGTCTCAGCACAATCTGTGACAGCCGATGGCACGCTGTCTACTACAGTCACTAGTCCCGACAATCTTAATTTTACGATTACCAATGGTAATCAGCCCAATAGTGGAGCAAATCTATTCCATAGTTTTAGTCAATTCTCAGTACCGACGGGTGGTTCTGCTACTTTTAATCTAGTTAGCACACCGAATATTACAACGATTTTCAGTCGGGTGACGGGAGGTAGTGTCTCCAACATTGATGGCTTGATTCAGACCTCAAATAGCAGCAATCCTGTGAGTTTGTTTCTGCTCAATCCCAGTGGGATTATTTTTAGTCCCAATGCAAGGCTCAATATCGGTGGATCATTTGTTGGAACTACAGCAAATAGCGTCATTTTTAGTGATGGAGTAAAGTTTAGTGCTAGCGATATCACAGCTAATCCTCTGTTAACTGTGAATGCTCCTGTAGGGCTAATTCTCGGAACCAATGCTGCACCAATTGAAGTACAGGGAACACCTGCGCCTAATTTCTTTTTGCGATCGCCCCAACTATTCAAAGCTCAGACCATCGCGTTAGTAGGTGGAGAGATTAGTTTGACTAACGCTAGTCTATCGAATCCAGATGGACGAGTGGAACTGTGGGCAGTACAAAATGCTGAAGTTAAGTTCACAAATGCCACTCAACTGCAATTAACTAGTGCCTCAACTACTGCTGACTGGGGTCAAATTACACTGAGTAAATCCTCTCTAATTGATACGAGTGGACTCAACGGCGGCGCGATCGTAATTCGTGGGCGAGGGCTAACACTTCAGAATGGCTCAAATATTTCTTCTGACACTGGAGCGGGAGGTCAAGGGCAAGGTATTAATGTCAAAACCACAGAATTTGTGGATTTGCTGGGGGCAACGGATGCACTGCAATATGAGACTCCTGGTCTATCTACTACAGTATTGGGGAATGGCGCTAGAGCAGGTGATATTACTGTAGAAACCGAGTCTTTACGAATTGCGAATGGATCTTGGTTGCAATCAGTTAATAATGGCGTTTATTCTTTCGCGACTAATTCTTTCGTAACTTTCAATGACTCCTCCACTGGCAATATTTCCATTCTTGCTAAAGATGTCAAATTAAGTGGCTACAATCCATTTCCTAATCCTTTTTTTGGTATTCCTTTTTTCCGTCCTAGTTCGATTACCACTCTGATTACCAGTGGTAATCGCAATATTGGTGGGAATATTTCTGTTCAGGCGGATCGAATACAGATGCTGGATGGTGCACATATCAGCACAGATCTGGTAGGTCTCAATTTTCCAGGTGTTTTGCAACCAAGTACTACTGGGTCGGCTGGGGATATCTCCATCCGAGCTACTCAGAGTCTAGAAATTCGAGGCGCAAATCCATCAAGCTTTACAAGTGCTGTGACTAGTTCAATCCAACCTTTTGCGGAAGGAAATAGTGGAAATGTATCGATCTCAACTGGGAAATTGGTACTCGCTAATGGTGGCACAATTTCTAGTGCGCTTGTTGGCAATGGTGTGGCAGGAAGTATAAATATCCAAGCCACAGAAGTGAGTGTGAGCGATCCCGTCATTGATAGTTTTAGTCAGACTGTCAGTGGAATCACTGTGGCTGTTGGGGCAAATGCGATCGGACAGGGTGGCAATATTAATATCAAAAGCGATCTCTTAAATATATTCAACGGTGGACAAATCACCTCATCTACTGATGGTAACGGTGCTGCTGGCAGCATTAACCTGATCGTTAAAAATGTTGACGTACAGGGCATCTCTCAATCGCTAATTAACGGTCGGCAACTCCCCAGTAGTATTAATGCAATTTCTTCTACAAAATCTGATGCTGGTTCGATAAGTATAAATAGTAATCGGCTTGACGTACGCAATGGGGCGGAAATTTCTGTTAGTAATACAGGTGGTGGCGATGCGGGTAACTTAAGCATTAGGGCTTCTCGCGTTCAACTTGATTACGGGGGCAGTCTGCGATCGGAAGTTTCCGCAGGCGATCGCGGCAATATCTCGATTGACTCTGATGTGCTGCTGCTGCGGCACGGCAGTCAAATTAACACTAATGCAACAGGTAATGCTACAGGAGGTAATATCAACATCAATTCAGCATTTATCGTAGCGGTTCTATCGGAAAACAGTGACATCACTGCTAATGCTGTACAAGGAGCAGGTGGGAAGATCAACATCACTACGCAAGGTTTATTTGGACTGAAATTTCGTCCGCAATTGACATCAGAGAGCGACATCACGGCAAGTTCGCAATTTGGGCTAAGCGGCACGGTAAATATTAGCAACCTTGCTTTTACTCCCACCGCAGGGTTAATCGAGCTACCTAGCAATATCGATGATCCGAGCCAAAGAATTGTCCAAGGTTGTAGAACCTATGGCAATAGTCGATTTGTCGCCACAGGTCGAGGAGGGTTGCCTGACGATCCTAGTAATCGCCGTAATAGCTCCCATCCTTGGACAGATATCCGCGATCCCTCTGCTTTCCGCAATCCCAATGCTTTAGCAACTACACCGCAATCTGAGAATGCGAAAACACCCATTGTGGAAGCTACGGGTTGGCAACTAAATGCGAAGGGTGAGGTAGATATCTATGCTGCTAATAACTTAGCTAGAGAAACAACCGTAAATGATTGTGCGGGATTCTTAGCGATCGCAAGCAAAGCTTTTTAAAGAGGTATTATTCAATGAGTTTTAGTCAAAGACTATGGTGGTGCGGTTCTAGCTTCCTATTCTTGGGAATGCTTTTACCCACAAATGTTTCTGCGCAGAGCGTGACAGCTGATGGCACACTATCTACAACAGTCACCAGTCCCGACAATCTTAACTTTACGATTACCAATGGCAATCAGCCCAATAGTGGAGGCAATCTATTCCATAGCTTTAATCAATTCTCAGTGCCGACGGGAGGTTCAGCAACCTTTGATTTAGTCAACACACCGAATATTTCAACAATTTTTAGTCGGGTGACGGGAGGGAATATTTCTAATATAGATGGCTTGATTCAGACTACAAATAGCAGCAATCCTGTAAGTTTGTTTCTACTCAATCCCAGTGGGATTATTTTTGGTCCCAATGCCAGTCTAAATATCGGTGGATCGTTTGTAGGCACGACAGCAAATAGCGTCAAATTTGTTGATGGAACAGAGTTTAGTGCGGTGAACACCAATAGCCAACCATTGTTAACGATTAATTCGCCAATTGGGTTACACATGGGAGCAAATGCAGCACCGATAACAATACGGAGCAATCTCACCACAGGAGTGGATCTAATACTGGAAGGTGGTAGCCTAGATCTGCAAGGACAATTGATAGCAGGGAGAGATATTACCTTAAAAGCACAGGATACCGTGAAGATTCGAGATACTGTCATAACTCCATTCCTCGCCCAAGCAGGAAGGAACTTGACGATTCAAGGAAATCAGAGTGTTGATATCCTAGCCTTGAACCATGCTGGAGGAGCCTTGCGGAGTGGGGGAGATCTGAGATTGATAAGCAATGGGAATATTTCTGGAGATGCCCATTTTGTCAGTGGTGGTAATGTTTCATTTCAGACGGTGACAGGTACTCCAGGTAAGTTTATCAGCCTATTCGATCCGATCATTTATGCTAATGGGGATGTGGTATTTGGAGACTATACAGGCGTAGCCCTGAAGGTAGAAGCGACGGGGAGCATTGAGGGAGGAAATATTACCATTACGGGCCCCGATATCACCGTTCCCAGTAGTGATCCAGATTTTATTACTCTAACGACGCAGTCTGCGGCAATTTTACGAGCTGGGGTGACTTCTTTACCTACATCCAATTTGCCCCAACTGGGAGTGGGATCCACCAATTTTACAACGGGGACAGTGGCGGGACTGCCTGCTGGTAGCATTAGGGTTGCCAGTGTTAACACCTCCAATTTCACGGGTGGGGATGGCGGTTCAATCATTCTGAATGCTGCTGGGGATATTGTAACGGGAGATTTGAACTCGGTTGCTTTTGGCGATGGTGTGAATGGTGGCAGCATCAATCTTTTTGCCAATGGCAATATCTCAAGCAATAACTTTGACTCAAGCACATTTTTAACAGCCAATAGTGGGTATGGGGGCGATATCACGATTGCCACGACTAATGGCAATCTCTCTGTTAATGGAAACTTATTTTCAGTAGCAAATAGCCTAGGTGCAGGTATAGGTACAGCGAATGGAGGTGCAATTAGCCTTTCTGCAACTAACGGTAATCTCTCTGTTAATGCTTTATTATCTTCATCAGTAAATAGCCAAGGTACAGGGAAAGGAGGTGCAATTAGCTTTTCTGTAACTAACGGTAATCTCTCTGTTAATAGTTTATTATCCGCTTCGTTCACAGGGACAAATGGTAATGGAGGCGATATCACCCTTTCTGCGATTAATGGGAACCTTATTAGCCAAGGCCTTATGTCTTCTGATTCCTTCTCAACTGATAATAGTGGCAATGGAGGCAATATTACACTTTCTGTGAGCAATGGGAACCTTTTAAATGAGAGTAGTTTGAGCGCCTATTCCCTAGGGGTTATGAATAGTGGCAATGGGGGCAATATTACATTTTCTACGACTAACGGCAATCTTTCTAACCAAGGGGATTTATATTCTATATCCTTCGCACTAGTGAATAGTGGCAATGGTGGCAATATTACATTTTCTGCGACTAACGGCAATCTTTCTAATCTAGGAGATTTGTCCTCCTTATCCATTGGACAAGTGAATAGTGGCAATGGTGGCAATATTACATTTTCTGCGACTAACGGCAATCTTTCTAACCAGAGGGATCTATACTCCTCATCCGTTGCACAGACAGGTAATAGCGGGTATGGTGGTGACATCAATCTAATTGCCAAAGAAGGAGATATCCTTGGCAATATGAGCAGTTTATATACTTTTTCTGTTGCTCCTAACGGAACATCTAGCAATGGTGGTTCGATCAAATTAGAAGCCCAAAATCAGATATCTGGACTGACATTACTAACGACATCATCTTCCGATCGGGCGGGGGCAGTGTCGATTTTGGGGCATGGGGATTTAGCGATCGCCGATACCGTGGTTCTAACAAGTAAACAGGTTTCTATTTCCACTCCATTTACGGGAGCGATTAATATTTCAACAGATGGTACAGGACGTTCGGGCGATGTCAATATCAACAGTGTGGGTAATCTCACCCTCAACAACAGCCGCATCGAAAGCGATACCAAGGGACTGGACTCCGCTGGCAATGTCACTCTCACTAGTAGCGGATTGATTCGCTTTGACAATAGCCAAATTGCCAGTAGTACCAGCAATTCAGGACTTGCAGGCAACATCAACCTCAACGCTAGCAAAGGCATTGACATCGGCAACAATAGTCGCCTTTCGGCGCTCACCAGTAGCAGTGGCAATGCAGGCAACATTGATATCAGCACTGCGCAATTAAACTTACGAGATGGGGCGGAACTGTCAGCATCCTCCTCTGGGAGTGGGCGAGCGGGAAACATTAACATCAACGCTGATGACGTGACAATTGATCGGGCAAGGGTCTCTTCTAATACCTCTAGCACTGGAGCAGCGGGGGAGGTGAAGCTCACAATACCAAAGGGTTCGCTTTCCCTATTCAATGGTTCTGAAATCTCTACATCTACTCAAGGTAGTGGCAATGCAGGCAATGTGGAGATCTCCGCCAATAATATAAATGTTCAAGGAAGTATCATTAGCAGTCAATCCTCAGGTAATGGTAACAGTGGTTCCTTAGATCTACGTACTTCCCGACTTTTGTTGGCAGACTATGCCCAACTTTCTACAGCTTCATCAGGCATGGGTAAAGCTGGAAACATTAACATCAGCTCTCAACAAGTTACCCTAGCGAATAGTTCCCAAATCACTAGTCGCAGTCAAGGTACGGGTGATGGTGGCACTATTCAAGTAAATGCGCGATCGCTATTTTTAAATGATGCTTCCCAAATCAATGCCCAAACGAACTTTGGTAATGGCGGCAACCTGAATCTTTCCCTTGGGGAACTGCTTCTGTTGCGGAATGAAAGTTTGCTATCGGCGGAAGCGGGCGGTAAGGGCAATGGCGGTAATATTACGATTAGCAGTCCTTTCATTATTGGTCTAGGCAATAGTGATATAGTCGCTAATGCCTTTCAAGGCAATGGGGGCAATATCCAAATTAGTACTAATGGCATCTTTGGGTTGAAATACCGTCCTTACCGCACCGTTGATAACGACATCACGGCAAGTTCGCAATTTGGGCTAAGCGGCACGGTAAATATTAGCAACCTTGCTTTTACTCCCACCGCAGGGTTAATCGAGCTGCCTAGCAATATTGATGATCCGAGCCAGAGAATTGTCCAAGGTTGTAGAACCTATGGCAATAGTCGATTTGTCTCCACAGGTCGAGGAGGGTTGCCTGATGACCCAAGCGATCGCCGCAATAGCGTCCATCCTTGGACAGATCTCCGTGATCCTTCTGCTTTCCGCAATCCCAATGCTTTAGCAACTACACCGCAATTTGAGAATGCGAAAACACCCATTGTGGAAGCTACGGGTTGGCAACTAAATGCAAAGGGCGAAGTGGAGATCTATGCTGCCAATAACGAAACAAGAGGAATACCTGTAACTGATTGTGCAGGATTCTTGGCGATCGCAAACAAATCTTTTTAAAAATGGAGTATTCAATGAATTTTAGTCAAAAACTATTGTGGTGTGGTTCTAGTTTTCTGTTCTTGGGAATGCTTTTACCCATAACTGTCTCAGCGCAATCTGTGACAGCCGATGGCACACTTTCTACAACAGTCACTAGTCCTGACAATCTCAATTTTACGATTACCAATGGTAATCAACCCAATAGTGGAGCAAATCTATTCCATAGTTTTAGTCAGTTCTCAGTACCGACGGGTGGTTCGGCAACTTTTAATCTAGTAAGCACACCGAATATTACAACCATTTTTAGTCGGGTGACGGGAGGTAGTGTTTCTAACATTGATGGCATGATTCAGACCACAAATAATAGCAATCCTGTGAGTTTGTTTCTAATCAATCCAAGTGGGATTATTTTTGGTCCCAATGCAAGACTAAATATTGGCGGATCATTTGTCGGTACGACGGCAAATAGTATCAAATTTGCGGATGGGGTGGAATTTAGTGCTAGCGACAGCACTACTAATCCGCTGCTGACGGTCGCATCGCCAATTGGCTTAAATATGGGGAGCAATTCGGGAAATATCACCGTACAGGGAAATGGTAGTAACGCTAGGTTAAATGGCGCATCATCTGTTTCAAATCTGACTAATTTAAATTTAAGCGGTTTACAGGTTCAATCTGGTCAAACACTGGCTTTGGTGGGTGGAAATGTCTCTCTAGAGGGGGGTGTGATTTCAGCTTTAGGTGGGCGAATTGAATTGGGAAGTGTCACTGGAGGCAGCGTTGAGATTGGTGCAACATCGCAAGGATTGACACTCGCATATCCCAATGCCGCTAGCTTTGGCAATATTCAGATGAGCCAACGCGCCTTAGTAGCAGTTCGTGGCACTAGTCCTGGTTCAATTCAAATGCAAGGTAAACAGGTTAGTCTTAGTGGTGGTTCGATCGCAGTTGTCCAAAACCTCGGCATTCAAAAGGCAGGCGATGTTACGATCAACGCCACAGAATCCTTGCAAGTAATTGGTATGTCTCCAGATTTTCTCAGTTCTAGTGGTGTGGTGAATGAAACTACTGCCGCTGGAGGGGCAGGCAATATTTTCATTACTACCCCCAAGCTGATGATTGATAAAGGGGCAATCGTGATGGATCGTGCCTTCGGTAATGCCCAAGGAGGCAATATAACCGTTAAAGCGAATGAAGTAGGAGTAGGTGGGATTCAACCTGGCAATCCTTCTACTGCACCGATATTTGGGGTGCTGATCGCCGCTACCCTTGGTACTGGTCAGGGTGGAGATTTATCTATCTCCACTAATCAACTGACTATTTTTGGAGGCGGGAATGTTGGCACTAGAACTTTTAGTAGGGGGAATGGGGGAAATGTCAATGTCATCGCTGATAAGGTGATGGTTTCGAGCTTGGATGCCCTTCCTAATAATTCCACAGTAATTAGTCTCCTATCAGCGAATACTTTTGGTTCTGGTAATGCAGGAAATCTTCAGCTCGATACGCGCACGCTATCAATTCAAGATGGGGGACTGGTTTCAGTTTCTACTGTGAGTACTGGGAGTGCTGGCAATCTCACAATCAATGCGTCTGAGTCGATCGATGTCAGTGGGGTGAAAGATAGCCAGAACCCAAGTTACATAGGTGCGGTGGCGCGTACATTTGTATTAACTAACAATCCTACTTCCCAAGCGGATGCAGGCAATATTACAATTAATACGCCAACTTTGATGGTTCGTAACGGGGGAACTGTGATCGCTGAGAATCAAGTTCTTGGTGATGCTGGCACACTCACAATTAATGCGAATACCATTAAACTCGATAATGGTCGCCTCTCCACTTCCACCAAAGTTGGTGAAGGTGGCAATATTAACCTGCAAGTTCGCGATCTCCTATTGATGCGTCATGGTAGTCTCATCAGCGCTGAAGCAGGTGGTGCTGGTAATGGTGGTAACTTGACAATTAACTCACCTGTGATTGTGGGGATAGAAAACAGTGACATTATTGCGAATGCGGTGCGAGGATCAGGTGGTAATATCAACATCACTACGCAAGGTTTATTTGGACTGAAATTCCGTCCGCAATTGACATCAGAAAATGACATCACGGCAAGTTCGCAATTTGGGCTAAGCGGCACGGTAAATATCAGCAACCTTGCTTTTACTCCCACCGCAGGTTTAATCGAGCTACCTAGCAATATCGATGATCCGAGTCAGCGAATTGTCCAAGGTTGTAGAACCTATGGCAATAGTCGGTTTGTCGCCACAGGTCGAGGAGGGTTGCCTGAAGATCCTAGCGATCGCCGCAATAGTAACCATCCTTGGACAGATCTGCGTGATCCTTCTGCTTTCCGCAATCCCAGTGCTTTAGCAACTGTAAAGCAATCCGAAAAGCAATCTGAGAATGCGAAAACACCCATTGTGGAAGCTACGGGTTGGCAATTAAATGCGAAGGGTGAGGTAGATATCTATGCTGTTAATAACGCAGCTATAGGAACAACCGTAACTGATTGCGCAGGATTCTTGGCGATTACAAGCAAAACTTTTTAAAGAGGTAGTAGCCAATGAATTTTAGTCAAAGACTATGGTGGTGTGGTTCTAGCTTTCTATTCTTGGGAATGCTTTTACCCACAAATGTTTCTGCTCAGAGCGTGACAGCCGATGGCACACTTTCTACTACAGTCACCAGTCCCGACAATCTCAATTTTACGATTACCAATGGTAATCAGCCCAATAGTGGAGGAAATCTATTCCATAGTTTTAATCAGTTCTCAGTACCCACGGGTGGTTCTGCTACTTTTAATCTAGTTAACACACCAAATATTTCGACCATTTTTAGTCGGGTGACGGGAGGCAATGTTTCTAACATTGATGGCATGATTCAAACCACAAATAATAGCAATCCTGTGAGTTTGTTTTTAATCAATCCCAGTGGGATTATTTTTGGTCCCAATGCCAGTCTAAATATCGGTGGATCGTTTGTAGGAACTACAGCAAATAGTATTAAATTTGCTGATGGCGCGGAATTTAGTGCCATTACCCCCCAAGCATCACCACTGCTCACAATTGCATCGCCGATTGGCTTAAATATGGGTAGCAATGCAGGAACAATTACTGTGCAGGGTCAGGGAAATAAGTTGTTCGATGTTACTGGCTTTGGTACGCCCAGTAACATCAATACCCCAATCGGATTACAAATCAGTGCAAATAATACGCTGGCATTGATTGGCGGTGCTGTAAACTTTTCTGGTGGCGTTGTCACCACTAATGGCGGTGGGCATCTAGAGGTGGGTAGTGTTAGTAATGGGCAAGTGGTACTCAAGCCTACTTCTACGGGTTGGGTTGGCGATTATTCATCTGTGCCGCAATTTAACGATATTCATCTTGCGAAAGAATCACTACTGGACGCTAGCGGTAGTAACGGCTCCATCCGATTGCAAGGAGGAAACATTAGCTTGACTGAGGGTTCTTCTTTGTTGCTCCAAAACTTAGGAACGCAACCGTCTGGAGGAATTACGGTTAATGCCACTGGCTCCCTCAATTTGGCAGGGAATACAGCCAATGGTGACTTGGGAAGTTTCATGCAAATCCAAAATTTCGGCACAGGACGGACTGGAGATATTGCCATCTCTGCTGCCCAGTTATCCCTCCAAGATGGAGCCAGAATTTTGACTAGAACTCGGACGCAAACAGCAGGTGGGAATATTACCGCAAATGTGAGCGGCTCGACCGAGGTCATTGGCTTTAACAGCAACAACCCAGCCATTTATACTGCGCTCACAACATTTTCAGCAGATAGCGGCAATGCAGGGAATATCATGTTATCCACCAGAATTCTCAGGGTTCTAGATTCTGGTCAGATTATTTCTGTAGCCTTACGCTCTGGAGACACTGGCACAATCCAAGTGAAGGCAACAGATCAAATCGAAATTGCAGGTTTCAATCCTCTGGCATTTTCAGAAAGTTCGCTAACTACTTTTACTCAGGGTTCTGGTAATGCTAATAGCTTAGTCATCAACACCTCTAGATTAGTGCTTCAAGGGGGAGCAGCTCTGGGATCTTCTACCGTTGCCACTGGTTCAGCAGGTAGCGTGGAAATTAACGCTTCAAAGTCCATCGAAATCCAAGGGTGTGGTACTGAGGGTAATGCGGCTGGGGTAATCTCTCGCATTACTTCAAACGCTGAACTTCTTAGTCCAGAGACTCAAGCAGCTTTTATACTACCTGCTATTCCCACTGGTAATGCGGGTTCTCTCACCATTAATACGCCATCATTACGCATTGCTGATGGGGCGGCTGTGAGCGTCAAAAATGATGGTCCAGGGCTTGCTGGGAATATACAGATTAATGCCAACTCTCTGTTTCTAGATGGCAAAAGTAGTATTGTCGCCTCTACCGCCTCTGGAAACGGAGGAGATATTCGCTTAAACCTCCAAAGCAATCTGTTGATGCGTCACAATAGCTTGATTTCTGCCACTGCTGCGGGTAATGGTAATGGTGGTAACTTGACAATTAACTCACCTGTGATTGTGGGAATAGAAAACAGTGACATTATTGCTAATGCTGTGCGAGGATCAGGTGGGAATATCAACATCACTACGCAGGGATTATTTGGACTGAAATTTCGTCCGCAATTGACATCAGAAAATGACATCACAGCAAGTTCGCAATTTGGGCTAAGCGGCACGGTAAATATCAGCAATCTTGCTTTCACTCCCACCGCAGGGTTAATCGAGCTACCTAGCAATATCGATGATCCGAGCCAGAGAATTGTCCAAGGTTGTAGAACCTATGGCAATAGTCGGTTTGTCGCCACAGGGCGAGGAGGGTTACCTGAAGATCCTAGTAATCGCCGTAATAGCTCCCATCCTTGGAACGATCTCCGCGATCCTTCTGCTTTCCGCAATCCCGCCGCTTTAACAACTACACCGCAATCTGAGAATGCGAAAACACCTATTGTGGAAGCTACGGGTTGGCAACTAAATGCGAAGGGTGAGGTAGATATCTATGCTGCTAATAACGTAGCTAGAGAAACAACCGTAACTGATTGTGCGGGATTCTTAGCGATCGCACCAAAGCTTTTTAAAGAGGTAGTAGCCAATGAATTTTAGTCAAAGACTATGGTGGTGTGGTTCTATCTTTCTATTCTTGGGAATGCTTTTACCCACAAATGTTTCTGCTCAGAGCGTGACAGCCGATGGCACGCTCTCAACAACAGTCAACAGTCCCGACAATCTTAACTTTACGATTACCAATGGTAATCAGCCCAATAGTGGAGCAAATCTATTCCATAGTTTTAGTCAATTCTCAGTGCCCACGGGTGGTTCTGCTACTTTTAATCTAGTTAGCACACCGAATATTACGACCATTTTTAGTAGGGTGACGGGAGGTAGTGTTTCTAACATTGATGGCTTGATTCAGACCACAAATAGCAGCAATCCTGTGAGTTTGTTTCTGCTCAATCCCAATGGAATTATCTTTGGAGCCAATGCCAGTCTCAATATCGGTGGATCGTTTATCGCTACGACGGCAAATAGCGTCAAGTTTATTGATGGAATAGAATTTAGCGCCGTGAATCCATCAGCTTCACCTTTACTGACAGTGAATGCCCCACTCGGTCTAGATTTTGCCCAAAATCCCAAGGGAATTACTGTGCAGAATACGGGACATCGCTTAATCGATAGGATTTTTACCCCCACCGATCGCAGCCAAAGTCCTGTTGGGTTACAAGTTAACGGAGGTAATACTCTGGCGCTGATTGGTGGCGAGGTGAATCTATCAGGTGGTATTATTACCACGAATGGAGGTGGACATCTGGAAGTTAGTGGTGTCAGCGATGGACAGGTCGGACTCAAAGCTACGTCTACAGGGTGGGTAGGAGACTACTCATCGGTGCGGCAATTCCAAGATGTTCATCTTGCCCAGCAATCGCTGCTCGATGCCAGTGGTGCGAAGGGTTCTATCCAAGTACATGGGAAGAATATCAGCTTGAGCGAAGGTTCCGCTATTTTGCTGCAAAACTTGGGTTCCCAAGCCTCTGGAGGAATTACTATTAAGGCAGCAGGTTCGCTAAATCTGACTGGTACAGTCCGCGACGGCAGCTATGCAAGTTATATCAAAATTGACAATTTAGGTACTGGGCAAGTGGGAGATATTGCCATCTCCGCCAAGCAAGTATCCATCCAAGATGGCGGAAATATCATTACTGGTATGTATACTCCAGCATCGGGGGGAAATATTATAGCCAAGGTTGCCGACTCAATCTTGCTAGATGGCTTTAATCCCACTAGCCCAGCGAACCCATCCTCGATCTACACAATCACCTTTAACTCCGCTAATGCAGGCAATATTACACTCTCCACGAGCAATCTGAGGCTTCTGCGTCGTGGCATTTTGAGCAGTATATCATTTGGCACTGGAAAGACAGGAAACATTCGAGTCCAAGCTCAAGATTTGATCGAAGTTGGTGAATACATCCCCAGCCAGCTAGTGTCACCGAGTGGAATCCTTTTAGCAAGCACCGCTCTTGGAGATACTGGAGATCTTTTGATCAACACCGCCCGCTTAGTGATTCGAGATGGTGGAGTAGTAGGGTCTATTGTTGCTGGTAAGGGAACATCGGGTAATGTAAGCATCAATGCGTCGAATTCCGTGGACGTTCAGGGTCGGCAGGTTGATTCAATTGTACCTAGCCGCATCATTTCATCGGCTGAGATTTTGGATGCAGCCACTCAACAAATCTATGGATTGCCTCCAATTCCCAGTGGTGATTCGGGTTCACTCATAATTAACACCCCATCGTTACGCATTACTGATGGAGCGTATGTTGCAGTTAAAAACGATGGATCTGGTAGAGCAGGAGATGTGCAGATTAATGCTAATTCAATTTTTCTAGACAATCAAGGTAGTATTTTAGCCTCAACTGCTTCTGGTAATGGAGGAGATGTTAACTTAAACTTGCAATCATTTTTACTGCTACGTCACAACAGCCTGATTTCTGCCACCGCAGCAGGTAATGGGAATGGTGGTAACTTGACAATTAACTCACCTGTGATTGTGGGAATAGAGAACAGTGACATTATTGCGAATGCGGTGCGAGGATCAGGTGGGAATATCAGTATCACTACACAAGGTTTATTTGGACTGAAATTCCGTCCGCAATTGACCCCTGAGAATGACATCACGGCAAGTTCGCAATTTGGATTGAGTGGCACGGTAAATATTAATAACCTCGCTTTTACTCCGAGCGCTGGATTGATTCAACTGCCTAGCGATATCGATGATCCGAGCCAGAGAATTGTCCAAGGTTGTAGAACCTATGGCAATAGTCGATTTGTCTCCACAGGGCGAGGAGGGTTGCCTGAAGATCCAAGCGATCGCCGTAATAGCTCCCATCCTTGGAACGATCTCCGCGATCCTTCCACTTTCCGCAATCCCGCCGCTTTAGCAACTACACCGCAATCTGAGAATGCGAAAACACCTATTGTGGAAGCTACGGGTTGGCAATTAAATGCGAAGGGTGAGGTAGATATCTATGCTACCAATAACGCAGCAAGAGGAACACCTGTAACTGATTGTGCAGGATTCTTAGCGATCGCAACAAATTTTTTTAAAGAGGTAGTATTTAATGAATTTTAGTCAAAAACTATTGTGGTGTGGTTCTAGCGTTCTGTTCTTGGGAATGCTTTTACCCATAACCGCTTCTGCTCAGAGTGTGACAGCCGATGGCACGCTGTCTACTACAGTCACTAGTCCTGATAATCTTAACTTTACGATTACCAATGGTAATCAGCCCAATAGTGGGGCAAATCTATTCCATAGTTTTAGTCAATTCTCAGTACCGACGGGTGGTTCTGCTACTTTTAATCTAGTTAGCACACCGAATATTACGACCATTTTTAGTCGAGTGACGGGAGGCAATGTCTCCAACATTGATGGCATGATTCAAACCACAAATAATAGCAATCCTGTGAGTTTGTTTCTGCTCAATCCCAATGGGATTATTTTTGGTCCCAATGCAAGACTAAATATCGGTGGATCGTTTGTAGGAACTACAGCTAATAGCGTCATTTTTAGTGATGGAGTAAAGTTTAGTGCTAACGATCTCACAGCTAATCCTCTCTTAACCGTAAACGCTCCTATTGGGTTAGACCTCCCAGCTAATGCAGCGCCGATCACTGTACAAGGGACAGGTTATGGCTTAACAGTTGTCAATAGTCTAGCTCCCTTTATTCGGACTCCCAGTGCCAGCGAACTGCGAGTCAATCCAAAAAACACGCTAGCGTTGGTGGGAGGGGATTTACATCTGAATGGAGCAACTCTAACTGCTGAACAAGGGCGCATAGAACTAGGTAGCATCAGCGATGCTGGACGGATCAATCTGATCCCAACTACAAGTGGCTATATGCTGGGATATGGCAATCAACGCTTTGGTGATATTCAGCTTACTCAAAAATCCCTACTGGATGTGAGTGGAGTCAATTCGGGTTCGGTGCAGATACAAGGACGAAGGATGCAATTTACTGATGGCTCATTGGTATTGTCCAAAAACCTTGGCAATCTTCCCAGTGGTGACATTCACTTACAGGCTTCAGAGGCGATCGATATCATCGGCACAACAACTAATGCCCAGATTCGTAGCGGCATTCGTTCTGAAGTTTTGGGTACGGGGAAGGGTGCAAACGTTAGTATTACTACCCCTCGGCTAACTCTCCAGCAGGGCGCAGGAATAAATAACAATGCATTTGGAGCAGGTTCCAGTGGCAATATTACCATTGACGCAACAGCAATTGAATTGTCTGGTTCTTCTAATGTCAATCCAACAGGTGTAACCAGCTTGACTACTAGCACTCGTGGGAATCAAGCCGCAGGTGACATCTTAGTAAATGGTAATAGTTTAGTGATATCTGGTGGTGCAGCACTGTCTTCGATCGCATTTAGTGCTGGCTCCAGTGGTCAAGTCACCATCAACAACGCAGAGACCACAGTGATTGGTGATAACTTTGGTGGACTCTACAGCAATATTAGCGCCATTACCTATGGAACTGGCAATTCTAAAGCTTTGACGTTAAATACCAATCGCTTACAAATTTTAAATGGAGGTGCGATCGCCACAACTTCATTCTTAGTTGGTCGGGCTGGAGATCTAGATATTAATGCGGCAGAATCTATCCAAATTAGCGATCGCAGTCGATTGAACAATAGCAGCATTAACTCTTCTGTATTGCGTCCAGAACCGCTGATCAAACAGCTATTTAATCTACCCAATATTCTGAGTGCTGATGCGGGTAATGTGACAGTTACTACACCAAAACTAATTCTGACGGATGGTGGGACAGTAAGTGTTACCAATCAAGGTACTGGCAATGGTGGAAATATCAAGGTTATTGCCAGCACAATTCAATTAGACCGCCAAGGCACGATCCAAGCACAAACTGAGTCTGGCAATGGCGGCAACATTGACTTACACGCAGATAAACTATTGCTGCTGCGTCACAATAGTGTGATTTCAGCTACAGCAAGTGGTAATGGCAATGGCGGGAACATTAAAATCAGTGCCCCAGTTATTGCTGGATTTGAAAACAGTGACATTATTGCTAATGCTGTGCGAGGATCAGGTGGGAATATCAATATCACTACGCAGGGATTATTTGGACTGAAATTTCGTCCGCAATTGACATCAGAAAATGACATCACAGCAAGCTCACAATTTGGGCTAAGCGGCACGGTAAGTATTAGCAACCTTGCTTTTACTCCCACCGCAGGGTTAATCGAGCTACCTAGCAATATCGATGATCCGAGCCAGCGAATTGTCCAAGGTTGTAGAACCTATGGCAATAGTCGGTTTGTCGCCACAGGCAGAGGTGGGTTGCCTGAAGATCCTAGCGATCGCCGCAGTAGTAACCATCCTTGGACAGATATCCGCGATCCCTCTGCTTTCCATAAAGCCACAAACTCAACGGCTGTAAGTCAATCTGAGACTGCCACTCCGCCGATTGTCGAAGCTACTGGCTGGCGGACTAATGCCAAAGGAACTGTAGATATCTACGCCACAAACTCGGTGCCTTCTACTTCAGCTTTCTCTCTCACTAACTGTGCGGGCATATCTACATCTAACCTATAATTTGGAGTTAATCTTGTGTTGATAAATCTAGTGTTAATAAAAAAGATCGTGCGATATAGTCTGCTCGGATTTCTAGGACTCTGCTTAGCAGTTTCCTTGGGAGTAGACCATTCCAATGCTATTTCTCTAACTGCACCAGCTGAGCCATCTGTCACGATCGCAGTCTCCTCAACCAGCAGTCTAGATCAGGGGCGTAATTTGTATGATGCGGGGCGATTTGCTGAAGCAGCTCAAGTTTGGCAACAGGCTGCACAGGAATACGGGGCTAAAGGTGATCGCTCTAACCAAGCTCTTACCCTCAGTTATCTCTCTTTGGCTTACCAGCAACTAAATCAATGGAGTGCGGCTCAAAAGACCGTTGACGAAAGTTTAGCACTTCTAACTTTGGCAAAACCTGTCGATGCAATTCTCTGGGCGCAGGCTTTGAATACCAAGGCAAGCCTCCAGCAACAAATTGGACAATCGCAAATTGCGGTAGAAACATGGAAGCAGGCTGAAGATTACTATCAACAAGCAGGTGATCTGCAAGGCGTACTGGGTACTGAGATCAATCAGGCTCAGGCTCTACAAAGTTTAGGTTTTTATCGGCGATCGCGCCAAACCCTAGATGACATCAACCAGAAACTCGAAAAAAGTGATGATTCACTCTTGAAAGTGAGTGGCTTACGGAGCGTGGGGAATGCCTTGCGCGTGCTAGGAGATAATGAGGCAAGCCACAAAGCCCTGACATGGGGTTTAGCGATCGCCAAAAACCTCAACGCCACCAATGAGCTAAGTCCAATTCTAATTGGCTTAGGCAATAACGCCGCCGATACTCGCAACTTTGACGAAGCGCTGCAATACTTTATCGAAGCTGAAAAAGTTGCTACTAACTCCAGCGTTAGTATTGAGGCAAAACTCAACCAATTGCAGATCTATGTGAATACTGGGCAGACCCAAGCGATCGCCACACTCGCCCCCCAAATCCAGCAAGAACTCAGCGAGATTCCCGCTAGTCGAGCTTCGCTGTATGCGATCGTCAACCTCGTCAGCAACCTCTCGAAGCTCCCTCCCCAGAGTCAGCCCATTCCAGCCACACCACTGATTCAGCTTCTAGACAAGTCGTTACAGTCTGCTCGTAAGCTCAACGATCCGCAAGCTGAAGCCTATATCCTTTCCCAATGGGGGCAAATAGTTGCAAATAACGGACAATCAACCGAAGGAATTCGTCTCCTTCAACAATCCATGCAACTGTCGCAGTCTATTCAAGCCAAAAACATCCTGTCTCAGTCAGCATGGAAGTTAGGTCGCTTGCTCCATCAACAGGGACAGAGGCAAGCTGCGATCGCCGCCTACGGGGAAGCCGTTGATGCACTACAAAATCTTCGTAGTGATCTAGTGGGCATCAATCAAGAAGTGCAATTCTCCTTCCGTGAAAGCATTGAACCCGTATATAGAGAGTTCGTCAGTCTCCTCCTTGATGAGAATCCAGACCAACCATCTCTCGTCAAAGCACGGGAGATGATTGAAGCTCTCCAACTTGCGGAACTAGATAATTTCTTCCGAGAATCTTGCCTTAATTCCCAGCCTCTGCAAATTGACCAGATTGATACGAAAGCGGCGGTTGTTTATGCGATCATGCTTCCTGATCGGATCGCAGTGATTCTCTCTACCGCAGGGCAACCACTGACTTATTACAGTAGCGCTGTCCCTAAAGCTGAAGCCGAGCAAACCATTCGTTCGTACTTAGGTTCAATCCACCCTGCCTCAGATAATGCAGGTCAGAAACTACTTTCCCAGAAAATATACAACTGGTTGATTCGTCCCGCTATAGCTAGTCAAGCACTAAAGGACAAACAAACCCTAGTCTTTGTACTAGATGGAATATTACGAAAAATTCCCATGGCAGCTCTATATGACGGGAAACAATACCTAATTGAAAACTATGCTGTAGCTCTGTCTCCTGGGCTAAAACTGCTATCGACACAATCACTGGAACAGAAACAAATTCGATCTGTTGTCGCAGGTATTAGCGCTTCCCGCAATGGCTTCCAATCCCTTCCTGCGGTTGAGACAGAGGTCTTAGAAATTTCTAAATCTACCTCTGGCAGTAAACTCCTAAATCAAGAATTTACTCCTACCACTTTGTCTAAATCGATAGAATCAAAGAGTGCCAATGTCGTTCATTTAGCTACTCATGGTCAGTTCAGTTCTAAACAAGAAAATACTTTCTTATTGACTTGGGATGGACGGTTGAACATTCGCGAGTTGTCAGAGATGCTACAAAGTCGAGAGACAGGTGACTCGGGATCTATAGATTTACTGGTGTTGAGTGCTTGCGACACCGCTGCTGGCGATGATCGGGCTGTCTTAGGGCTAGCAGGATTAGCCGTTAAGTCAGGAGCGCGATCGACGATCGCTACACTCTGGCCCGTGAAGGATAAAGTCGCTTCCCGTTTAATGGTGAAGCTATATCAAGGTTTAGGTAAAATTTCTAAGGCTGAAGCATTGCGTCAAGCCCAAATTTATATTCTCTCTGACAAAAACTTCAGTGATCCGTTCTTCTGGTCATCTTTTGTCCTAGTGGGTAATTGGTTGTAATCAAGACGGCGTGGCATATGTAGATATACATAATTAATTACACATCCAAAAACGTAAAGTTGCGCCCCTGCGGGGCGCAACTTTACGTTTTTGGGTAATTTTGCACATGAATAGTTACAGTCACTTGTCTTAGGGCAAAACAAAAAAGGCGCAAAGCGCCTTTTTTGTTTTCTATGCTCGCCAAGTACCATGAAAACCCATCGGGACAACGCTGGGCAATGCTAAACGACAAACTGGTTCAGCATCTAAGCGATCGCTATCAAATACCCATACTTCTGAACATTCGCGATCGCCATCAAATACAACGGTGATCACCCAACCAGTATCAGGATTGGATGAATCAGGTGCAAAAATTGGTTCCATCGGATAGCGATTTGTCCCAAGATTGGCTTCGGTAAGGGTATGAGTTTGATAGTCATAACGAGCGATCGCTCCAAATAGTTCTTGATTAATGACAGCATCAGGTCGATGAATGGAAAGATAGGTATAGCGAGAGTTTTGTCCAACTTGCGAAGGGGCGACAATAGGAAATTCAGAACCGCGATCGCATAATTGCGAAGATTCCAGAAATTTGCCTGTGTTTGGATTGAGGCGCATTTGCCAGAGAGTTCCTTTTGCTTTAGTTGTCGTTTTGCCAGACGCGATTTCCTTGAGATATTGATTGGTCGCAAAGTCAGGATAGCGCACTAAATCAAAGACAAGATTGCCATCGCGATCGCTATAGCCATTCCCAAAATGCCACTGAAACCAAGGCTCGACAACATTGCGACTAACCAATTCAAGATTGTGGCGATTAAATACTAAAATCTCCGTTCCTTCTTGGGGCTTCCATTGCAAAGATTCACTATAGCTTTGGAGATTGAGCAATACAGGAAATACATTCATCCGCAATGGTGGTACACAGAAAATTAGATAATCACCTGCTAGTACAAAATCATGCACCATCGATAGCCCTTGAAGATTCGTCTGGCTCTTTTTGATCAGCTTACCAGTGCGATCGCTGCGGTAAATATTTAAGGTTGCATTCTTGCCATAGGAAACTCCAAAGTTAAAAATCTCACCTGTCTTTGGATCGCGCTTGGGATGGGCAGAATAGGGCAAATGATTTTCTAAACCTTCAAGATTTTCTAAACCATAGGTTTCTAGGTTTTCTAAATCCAATGCATGGGGCAATCCTCCTTCCCACAAAGTTAGTAGCTTGTCAGGGAGAGCAATCACAGAAGTATTTGCCACATTCTTAGAAGCTTTACCGAAACGCTGCCACCATGCACCTGTGGCTGTCATGCCATAATTGCCATAGATCAATTTATCAGCACGTTCTTCTTCTAAATATCCTTTGGTTTGGACATAGCGATAGGTAGCCCGAGCCTGTCCTTCCATAAAATGCACAGCAAGAATTGCACCATCGCCATCAAACCAATGTCCAACTTGCACGCCTCCACGCTCCAATCGCCCAGGCCCATTGCGATAAAGAGAGCCTTTAAGGTTTTCGGGAATGGTTCCAGAAATTGTGGAGAGTTGAGTAAGAGGGAATTCGCTAGCTGGTTTTGCGATCGCCTTTGCCCAAGATGCTGGTTTTGAAATAGTTGTAGTCATGATTTAATTCTGTTAATTTGATTGTGGGTGAGAAACTTTAGGGAGATTTTGTGGATTTAGGAAGGCTTTGTCTAGGAAGTTTTGGAAGTTTTACTAGAATCCTGCAATGCACTAAACCAATATCCAGTCAAGACAAACCTAGGAAAAGTAATCCACTGCTCTAAGAAGATACGGACGATCGCGTTGAGTGGGCTTGAGAATGGTTCTGCGGAATTTTCCTCAATGCTATGACCTTTTCCTTGAAGCACTATGGATAACGTCATAAACACTATACAGAGTACACAAGCACTCAAAGAGACATTAAAAAGTGCGAGCAATAGTCCGAGGTTTGCGGCAAGGAATAAAGGTACAAAGATAATATGCAGAAGCAGATTCCTTTTTGATTTGTGATAGCGGAGATAGCCATTCCATTGCCATTGAAGTAGTTTAGGTATAGACATAATATGTGTGATTAAGAAGTATAAGCGGTTCCATCTTTATGAGTAAATTGCCAGCCTTGTTCGGTTGCTTTTGCTACGAGATCGTCATCTGGATAATGTCCTTGATCGTTGGGAGTGCGATCGCCGATTTCTAGATAAGTGGCTACTTGATCGGAGTGATTATAAAGACAATGCCCATTTGCTTCACCAGCAGGGAATCCCGCCGATTGTCCTGCCGACAAAATCGCTTCTCCTTCATCAGTAATCAAGGTTAATTCTCCTGAAAGAATATAGATGAACTCGTCTTGTTTTGTATGCCAATGACGGAGTGCTGATCGCGATTTTGGTGGGAGCGTGGTTAAATTTACGCCAAAGTTTTTTAGCCCTGCGGCATCACCGAGACGTTTTTTCTCTCGGCCTGCAACTACGGGTTTGAAGAGATCAGGATAGTTACTGCCTGTGCGACTTGGGATTTGGCTAGGATCGATGATAATCATAGATGTAGGATTGAACTCTCTCTAGGTTGTAACAACTTTCTCCATAGATTTACGAACTTCATTTTTTACTGATTCATATTCAGCTTGAGTTTGTAAATATTGCTGATACCATGCAATTGTATTGCGAATTGCTTCACGATGAGTGGTGGCAATATCGCCAAAAGCCTTGACAAACTTAGAACTGTCAACAATAAATGGATTCTCAAATTGATACATCATCTCTACCGATTCAGCGGCTTCAGGAATGAAGAATCCACCAATTCGCATCATCAATTTACCCATGCCATTCATTTTTGCGGGTAGTCCCAATTCTTCAAAAAGAATATTCAACATTTCTCTTGTAGAAATCGTGGGCGCGTTGGGAACATGCCAGACTTGCCCGATCGCTTCCTCTCGCTCTCCCAAAATGATCATCGCTCTAGCAAAATCTCGAATGTAGGTATAGGTATGAGGTAGATCCAAGTTACCGATCGCTTCGGCTGTCTTACCTTGCAGGGCAGGAATAAACACGCGATCGCTAAATACAGAATTGCGAACGCCTTCACCATAGACATCAGAAGATCTGGCGATCGCTACCTGTGCCTTTCCTGCACGATGAGCTGTCATCAAGGTTTCCGCAAGTTGAGCGCGAATCTTACCTTTATTTGTAGTTGCGGCATAGGGCATATCTTCGCGCATCGGTTCTTTGACTTTGCCATAGCCATAGAGACTATCACCGTAAATCAACTTTGCGCCACTAGCGATCGCACCAGCGAGAATACCCTGCTGCAAGGGAGGAAATTCTTTTACCCAAGCTTTGAAATTGTACTTTGGTCCCGCGCAGTGATAAATCACTTCTGCGCCTTGGCAAACTTTTTGCGTGAATTGTGGATCGGCAGCATCACCGAGAAACAATTCCACACCTTGAGGCAAATTCGTCCGATCACTACGACTTACCATCCTGACTTGCTTGCCCTGTGCGACAAGTTGCTGTGCGATCGCCTTACCTAAAGTACCTGTGCCAAAAATAACTTGAAAATCTTGTTGAGAAGCATTCATTATTCTGTCTCCTATAGATAGCTGGTTTATTCTTCCATATTCAACTACGCTAATATGCACTTAATTGAATATGAGAGATAATATATACTCAACTAAGTGCATATGTCAACCTCAAGTCTAGTTAATTTTCAAAAATATGTCCCTTGCTTACGCCATCTTGGTTTCATTGATTTGCGAACCAAAAAGCGGCTATGACCTCGCCAAACAATTTGATGGCACGGTAGGCTTTTTCTGGCAAGCCACACACCAGCAGATTTATCGTGAGTTAACCAAACTAGAGCAACAAAACTCGATCATTGCTGAAGCGATCGCTCAAGATGGTAGACCAGACAAAAAGATATTCTCTGTTTCTGATACGGGGCTATCGCATCTAAAAACATGGCTGCTGCAATCTAGCGAAGTTGAAACCGTAAAAGATGAATTTTTGCTTAAAATCTATGCTGGTTATCTCATTCCCGAAGATGCGATCGCCAAAAAAATCAAACACCATCGCCAACTGCACCAGCAGCAACTAGAAATTTATCAAGCGATCGAACGGAACTTTTTTAGTTCGCCTCAAGATTGTCCCAAAGAGTCTCGTTTTGCCTATTTAACACTCCGTCGAGGGATCAACTTTGAGCAAGGCTGGCTTGATTGGTGTGATGAAGCATTGGAGCTTTTAGATGCTTGGAAATAGTCCAAAAGCCAAATATCGTCGCAATACACCGATATTTGGCTTTTACATAGATAGTATCTAGTTTGTAAATGGGTAAGATTTTTACATCTTCTTTAGAGTCAACAGATCTCTTTAATTCGATGAAAATCAAAAAAATTCTTGTAACTGCGATCGCGCCATTTTTGGCATTGTCTATGCAGCCTACTCCCAGCGCATCAGCGCAGTCATTGAGTGATTGTTATGTACAAATCGTCGGAAGAACAACGGGTTCGCGGGTGAATCTGAGAGACGACGCTGGTACTCAGTTTAGAAGTCGTTCGTACTTGTTGGTTGGGCAGTATGTAAACATGCTCAATAACGATTCTGGTAAGAGAGTTGAAGATCAAGATACTGAAGGAAATACTTGGTACTATGTGGAGTACAGACCAAGTGGCACTAGGGGATGGATTCGGGAAGACTTTCTTGCTCAGCAATGTAGCAGGTAAAAAGTAGCGGTGCAAAGCACCTCTACTTTTTTGGTGTCTCTAGGTTAAACTTTGTAAAGCAACAAGTAAAACAAAAAATACAAATAAATTCTAAAAATCAATGAGTGAAAAGATCGTATGGACGGCTGAAGCCGAAGCCAAACTGAAAGATATTCCCTTCTTTGTGCGTCCATTTGCACGTAAAAAGATTGAAAAATATGCTCAGGATAATAGCTTCTCGCCAATCACTGTCGATGTTTATGATCAAGCTAAAAAAATGTTCAATAAAAAATACGATCAAATGAATTGAGAGAATGCAAATCGATGAGACGCATTCTCTCAATTCATTTGATGTAAGATATGCGCAAGTTCTGGTTTAGGGCTTACAAAATATGAATGAAACATCGGGGCAGTCAGTAGGGGAATCAGTCTGGAAAAGACTGCGTCATGGCAACATTGCGACCTGCGAAGAAGCATTACAGTTTTTAGTGGATCTTGAAGGAAATGTTCATTTGTCTTGGCTTGACCAAGATCTTACACACCGTTTTTTTCGGGAATTTGAAGACCGCAGCATCTTGCCACCAGTAATTCCGCTATTACTATGGCGCAACTGTTTTTATATTGGTAGTCCCAAGCCTTTAACTGATGAACACATTAAGTTGATCAGCGATCGCACTTTAACTGACATCAAAACGATCAAGATTACAACGACGAGTTATCGCACATGGTTTCGTCGCCAAAATATTCCTAATCCTAATGAGATCCATTCGGCGCAGTCGATCAATCCGCTTACGGGGGAAACTGAGCAAGTTGATATTGTCGAAGCTACGGATCTTTATTTATCTCAAGCTGTCGATCAAACCCGTCGGATTAATGCCTTAATGTCGATCGCTCTACAACATCGGGCAAGTGACATTCACCTAGAGCCAACTCCTACAGGTTTAAGAGTCCGCTTTCGTATTGATGGCATTTTGCGCGATATCAAAACCTTGCCCCTCGAAATTAGCCGCAAAATAATTGTCGCCCTGAAAGTGATGTCCGACATGGATATCGCCGATAGTCGTCGTCCTCAAGATGGTCGCATTGGCAAAGAATATACCAGCGATGAGAGTCTGCATCGTAATCTCGATATGCGAGTGAGCACATTGCCCTGTGTCTGCGGTGAAAAAGCAGTAATTAGGCTTTTGCCTCGCGACAATCCTTTCTCGAATCATTTAGAAAATTTAGGATTTAGCGATCGCACTCTAAAAATTTACGACAGTTGGTTACGACAGCCCCAAGGCCTGATCATCATGACTGGCCCCACGGGTTCGGGCAAAACTAGTACCCTTTATACAAGTTTGCAAGCGATCGCTCAAGAACATGTCAACGTGATCACCGTTGAAGATCCTGTCGAATATATCTTGCCAAATATCACCCAAACTCAAGTTTGCGAACCCGCAGGCATGACCTTCGCCGCAGGGTTACGGGCTATTTTACGACAAGATCCCGACATTGTGATGGTGGGAGAAGTTAGAGATCCTGAAACCGCTGAAACCGTTGTAAGAGCTGCTCTAACAGGACATTTAGTTCTATCGACAATGCATACGAATGATGCTGCTAGTGCGATTCCTCGACTCAAAGATCTAGGGCCAGATCCAGGACTGATTAGTGATGCTTTATTGGGTGTGGTTGCTCAGCGGCTAATTCGTAAAAACTGCCCTCATTGCTCAGCGCTTCATCATCCATCTTTGTCAGAGCTGCAATCTCTTAAACTCGATCGCGAAGATATTGATCCCAGTCGTTGGCGTAAAGGTAAAGGTTGTGAAAAATGCTTTTTCACTGGATATATTGGACGCGAAGCTGTGGTCGAATTGATCGATATTGATGATGCTTTTCGCCAAATGATCTATGAAGGCACAATCACCCAAATGAATCGTTATCTTAATGAAATTGACTTTAATTCATTTCGACTAGCAGCGATCGATAAGCTCAACTCTGGAATAACTACAACCGAAGAAATTTTGCGAGTCTTACCGCGTAGTGCCCTATACCGAGTCAATTCTCCCATTTCTCGCCAAGCCCATATCAAGGCTGTTAACTCATAAATAAAAAGCCGCGCTTTGCGCGGCTTTTTATTTATGGTTGAACTTTTACACCACGCCAAAATGCAATATGACCTTTGATCTGCTTTGCCGCATCCTTTGGTTCAGGATAGTACCAAGCTGCATCTTTATTAGTCTCGCCATTAACTTCGACATTGTAATAACTCGCTACCCCTTTCCATCCGCAAGTTGTATGCGTATTACTGGGCTTAAAATATTCCATATTCAGCGCATCAGCAGGAAAATACTGATTTCCCTCCACGACTTCACAGCGATCACTTTCAGCAAGGACAGCACCATTCCAAATAGCTTTTGTCATAAATTTGAGGGTTTGAAAATTATTTTATTTGTTATTGTAATGTTTGATAGACTCAGCTAGTCAACTTTAGCGTTACTATAATTCTCTAGGCATAGAATACTAGATATCCTAGAAATTGTTTAGTTTTGATGTAATAAGGCTTGAGACATGCTTTTAATCACAGTTGGGACAGAACAATACCAATTTAACGCTCTAATGCATTGGATAGAGTTGTTAATTAAGTACCAACTAATTAATGAAGATGTATTAGTACAATACGGCTTTTCAACGCATTTACCTGATGGCTCTACGGCTTATCGAAATTTATCTGAGCAAGAATTTTTGAACTTTGTTGATCGAGCCAGTTTGATTATTAGTCATTGTGATGAAAATACAGCTCTACTGTTAGAAGACAAAGATACGCCATATGTTCTTGTGCCAAGATTACATAGATTTCGAGAATATATTGATAATCGTCAAATGGAAGTTGCCGATGAATTTGAGCACAAAGGTGTAGCGATCGCTAGATCCCCAGGAGATTTAGTCAAATTTATCAAGTTACAACAGACAGCCACAGTAATCCCTAAAGTTGATGAGACTCAATTATGTGAATACCTAAAAGATCGATATCCATCGCAGAAATTAATGCTTGTCTGTGCTGCGGGTGGTTATTTTCGTTATATGCAAAGCCTCAAAAGTTTTTGGGAAAATTATAGCGATCGCTCATGGATATCTGTACGGACGCATACCACTGAAAGTGAGATTGAGAATGTTCTTCGGTATTGGGGTTATGCTCCTGTAAAAGACAACTTCGCAAATTTCATCCGTAATGTAGTTCTAGCCTTTAGGGTTATGCCTCGTCAGAAGCCAGAGTTAGTTGTTTGTACGGGTTCAGGATTTTCTCTTCCTTATCTACTTATTGCTAGATGGGTTTGTGGTAGTAAAGTTGTTTTTATAGAATCAAAGACACGCTTTCAAGATATAGGTTTGCCAGCATGGATCTTAATGAAATTAAATGTGCTTGACCTAATTGTCGTTAGAAGTAGGGCGATCGCAAATCGATATCCTAAGTCTGTGTACATTCCTGTTAGTGATGGAAGTAATAAAGAAATAACTCAAAATCGAGATTATAAACAAGCCTCAATCGTCACTTTTGATGAAGTTGCATTTATCTTTAGTCCCGAAAGGTTGGTGTTTTCTACTGCTAGAGAATTTTTGATCGATTTCCAAACTATTTGCAATAACGATGAATTCTATAAGAAGATTGTGATTGATATGAGTCACACTACGGTTATGGATAGCGCTGGCTTGGGCGTTTTAACTAACTGTCTTAGGATGGCGACAGCGAATAAAACTAAATTGGCTTTATGGAGTGTGAGTGAAGCTGTTGGTGATTTGATTGGACTATCTTCTCTTAGTAATTTATTCGTAACTGAGCCAACCAGCAATACTTTCCGATTTTCAAATTCAATCCAAATGACTAAAGTTAAAAATATTACGATGTCAGGATTGTTTCTATTTCGCACACAGCAATTACTCAAGAAAATCCCTGTGCTCAGGATTTTTTATCCCATCCTTAAATTTTTCTTCCCTTTCATCGACATCGACCCCAGCGTACCTGTCCATCCTTCAGTCCGTAGCCCTATTAAAAGGCTAATAGATATAGTTGGTTCATTAATTGGCTTAAGTTTCACTGCTGTTTTATTTGTTCCGATCGCGATCGCGATTATGGTAGAAAGCAAAGGTAATGTTCTGTTTGGACAAATTCGTTGCGGTCTATTAAGCAAACCATTCCGAATTTGGAAATTTAGGTCAATGGTAAAAAATGCTGAGCAACTTAAAATAAAAGTTGAGAATCAGGTAGAAGCAGGTTCAAAAGTGCCTATTGTGGATGGAGATGATACGACTGTAAGTGGCAAATTTTTTAAGAATGCTGATGATCCACGGGTAACCAAAATGGGTAAGTTCTTAAGAAAAACTAGTCTTGATGAATTCCCACAATTTTGGAATGTTTTGATCGGAGATATGAGTTTAGTCGGAACTCGTCCTCCTACGTTTGATGAGATTAACTCCTATGAATTAGAAGTTGAATATCATGATGAGCGCTATACAGAATGGAATCGTCTAGATGTGAGACCAGGAATTACTGGCGTGTGGCAAGTGAATGGGCGCTCCAGTGTAAGAACTTTTGGTGAGGTAGTAAACTACGACATTGAATATCGTAAAAATTGGAGTATTTGGTACGATCTCAAGTTGATTGTCCAGACTTTTCTAGTTCTATTTGATAGAAAGAATAAGGCAGTTTAGCTTACTCCCAAAAGAACCCAAAAAATTAAAAGTGTTGCTTCGCAACACTTTTAATTTTTTGGGTTTGGGTTTGTTCGCAAAGCATTGTATCCTTTTAGCAATACACAGAGTCATATAGAAGAGATTATGGAACAGAATTGGTCCCAACTGCTAAAGCAGCTTATGGATAAACAAGCCCTAATGAGCGAGCAGGCTACAGCACTGATGCAGGGTTGGTTAGAAGGAGCGATCGCACCAGAGTTGTCGGGAGCAATCTTGACGGCTTTACAATTTAAAGGGATCGAGGCTTCTGAATTAGCTGCTATGGCAAATGTGCTGCAATCTCAAAGCGAAGGGCAAAAACTTAAAGAACAATTTGGTCATATTGTCGATCGCTCCAAACCTTTGATTGATACCTGTGGCACTGGTGGCGATGGCGCTTCGACTTTCAATATTTCTACTTCCGTTGCTTTTGTGGCGGCAGCGGCAGGAATTCCTGTGGCGAAACATGGCAATCGGGCAGTTTCTAGTCGCTCTGGCTCGGCGGATGTTTTAGAAGCGATCGGGATTCACCTTAGTACATCCACAGAAAAGATTTACGAAGCTCTGCCTGCGGTAGGGATCACCTTTCTATTTGCACCTAGTTGGCATCCTGCGATGAAAGCGGTCGGGGCAATTCGTCGCAGCTTAGGAGTTCGCACGGTATTTAATTTGATTGGGCCTTTGGTAAATCCTCTTCATCCTACGGCACAAGTTTTAGGAGTTTATAGTAAGTCCTTAACGCATACTGTCGCTGAAGCTTTACGGTTACTTGATCGCCAGCAAGCTGTGGTTTTACATAGTCGGGAAGGCATGGATGAGGCAGGTTTAGGCGATCTTACTGACATTTCATTTTTGCGCGACGGTATCGTAACTGAAGAAGCGATCGCACCTCAAGAATTAGGATTAACTTCTGCACCGCTTGAGAGTCTAAAGGGTGGCAATGTTCAGGAAAATGCGGATATTTTACGCGCAGTTCTGCAAGGCAAAGGTAGCCAAGCTCAAGCTGATTGTGTCGCTTTAAATAGTGGCTTAGCCCTACGAATTGGCGGTGCGGCGAGTACTTGGGCAGAGGGTGTGAGCCTTGCCTCAGACATCCTCAAAAGTGGTGCAGCATGGTCAAAAGCAGAAGCATTGGTGAAATTTTTGCAATAACAAATACATCAGCCCTGCACTCAAGTGCGGGCTAAAAGCTTAAGTCCACTGAAGTGGACTACATAAAACTGTTAATTAACCCGTTGAAACGGGTTTGAGCTTTTAGCCAGCACTTGAGTGCAGAACTACTGTGTAATTCCCAACTTAAAAAAGTGACGGGGTGAAGCACCGCCACCTGCGTTTTTAAATTTATGGAAATCGACTATATTGCTCTATTTGTTTCTGATGTAGCACGATCGCTAATTTTTTATCGTGATGTTTTAGGCTTTAGCTTTGAGAAACCTGCCAAACTTGATGGAGTGGAAGGTTATAGCGGAAAGCTAAAAATAGGGATTTACGATCGCAGTTGGTTACCAAAATTATTTGGCGATCGCGGTGAGCAGATTATTAGTGGCAATCCATTTTTGCTATCAATGACCGTTGATGATCTCGATCAGGTTTATCAGCAAATATGCGATCGGCAAACGAATATTTTAGTAGATATCATTTCACTACCAACTTTGATGCCTTGGGGACAAAGAATTTTGTTTTTAAGCGATCCTGATGGCAATATGCTCGAAATTGTCCAATCAGCTCTTAATTAGTGTTGCGCGGCTTTGCCGCGCAACACTAATTAAGAGCTGATTGAGATGCGGCGCTTCGCGCTGCATCTCATCTTTTGGGTCAGAATTCATGTACGATTCTATATTGCATCTATTTTTCTGACTGAGACACTTGTGCCAAAACCATTACAGCTAATGTGGGCATTGTCTGGACTATTGCTGACGATTGCTAGCACGTTCATTCAACCCTCCATGCTCCTACCCTCCCTCGCAGGTCAGGGCAATAATGTTGCGATCGAATCGATCAGTGTCACTATGCAAATTGGTGCAGTTCTCCTCACAGGTTGTCTCGGGGGACGCTACGCCGCTCTCTTATCGCAAATCACTTATATTACTTTGGGCTTAAGTGGATTTGGCGTATTTTATCAAGGTGGTGGTTTAAGCTATCTTAAATCTCCCGCTTTCGGATATTTGCTTGGGTTTGTGTTTGGCGGATGGCTTTGTGGATTTCTAGCTTTTTTGAGACCACCAAGTTTATCGCAGATGGCAATCAGTTGTTTTGGTGGATTAATAGCAATTCATCTAATCGGGATAGTCTATTTAATAGCAATTCAAATACCAAATTTTAGTGCCATTCAAACTACATTTTGGCAATATTCTGTCCAAGTTTTATCAGGTCAGTTTTTAGTTGTGTGCGCAACCATTGTTATAGCAACAATTTCTCGAAAACTATTATTTTATTAACATCTAGCAATCCTAAATAGTAGTAGTGCGAGTTCCACTTAACACCAGTTCTAAAATCTATCTGCTAAAGCCGATTACTATTACTGTGAGTCTTTAGCTTTATGCGATCGCTCTTTTAAACCCCAAAAGAGAGATGGTGGACTAACTGACACATATCTCTTTTGGAAGTTAAAGCTTATAAAAATGTTGAGATGTCAAGGGACTCAATAGGACGAAAAAACGCAATTAATCTTTGAGCGATTTTCGCAACTCCACCTTGGACATTTGACTCAATATTTAGAGGCATGACAGGATCGTGGAGGGAAAGCCGCAATAAAAACCAACCATTTTCATCTGGGGAAGCACAGGAAACACGGATGCCTTCATAGTTATTAGGAACGATTTTCCAGTCTGCTTGAGTGGCGGCAAAAGCATGTAAATCTGTAATTACGCGATCGCCTAATGCTTTAAAATCTTCCACACCCATCTTGATCCGAAACTCTTCGCTCTCAACAGGCTCTTGTAAATTAGCAATCAAATCAGTGAGAGATTTACCAGCCAGTTTCGACTTGGCTAGCTCAATTAACAGCTTACTGACTAAATATGCACCATCATCAAGAAAATAATTTTCTTTCATTGCGCCATGCCCTGAAGTCTCGATCGCTAACCATGACTCCTGCCCTGATTGGTTTAAGCGTATGGACTCATTAATTACATTTTTGTAACCACGCTTAAACCGATGATGCACACCCTGTAAATCTTGCTCTATAAACTTAGTTAAGCCATCGGAAGTGATGGAATCTGTAACAATTGTTGATTGAGGGTGCTCCTGTAAAATGATCGCGGAAATTATGGCAATCAAGCGATTACGATTAAGCTCCTTACCAAATTGATCGACAGCCGCACTGCGATCGACATCGGTATCAAAAATAATCCCAAAATCAGCTTGATGTTTGACTACTGCTTCACAAATAGAAGCCATAGCAACCTTATCTTCGGGATTGGGAACATGATTGGGGAAATTGCCATCGGGATCGAGAAACTGACTACCCGCAATATCTGCACCCAAGGGCTGCAAAACCTTGTCGGCATAAAATCCACCTGCACCATTCCCAGCATCAACAATTATTTTCAATCCTTTTAAAGGTTGCTCATAGTGTTCAGGATGATTGACAGCTTCGCGGATTTTGGTAACAAATTGATAAGCATAAACGGAAATAAAATCATGCTTGGTGATGTTACCTTGAGAAGATGAAATTTCAAATTCATTCTTTTCCGCAAGTGTGAGAATATCCGTAATATCTTTTTTCTCTAAACCACCTTGTGCTGTGAAAAACTTTAAACCATTGCGATTGAAGGGTAAATGACTAGCTGTAAGCATAATTGCGCCATCGCAATTAAAGCCATCGGTAATTGTGCTCATAAACATTGCAGGCGTAGAGGCGATCTCAAAGTCATAAACCTGACTGCCTAACATATTAATTCCTGCGATTACAGCTTGGGTTAATTCTGCGCCAGAGAGCCGACTATCACGCCCAATAGAGATTAGCAGATCTGATTTGGGTTTATCTAATTTCTGAGATAGCCAGCTAGTAAAGGCTTTACCTAAAATTTTGACAACTTCAGGTGTCAAGTTTAAATCTTCGTTGGGTACACCTGCGATCGCTACACCCCGAATATCGGAACCATTCTGGAGCTTCTTCCAATTAAAATCTTGCATTGTCATCTTACTTTTAAGCCGTCGCGTGCTATGCGGATGCTTACAGTTTATCAACTTACACCAATACCCGAAAGCGTGATGACACTTTTGTGTATTAAAAAACAAAACCATTAAGGGTTTTAAAAACACAAGCGGAAATACACATTAAAGCTTAAATGCGATCGCCTAATCATTCTAAGAAAGCGATCGCTATCAATCGGACATTCCCGATCTCTTAAAACATCATCTCGAAATCCCTGATAGCCCTCAAATGAAAAAGCGATCGCTACTAAATCTAAAAAAACATCGATCGCCTACATATTTCTAAAATGCTGATCACTATCAAACGAGACATTCCCGATCACTTAAAATGTCATCTCAAAATCACTGATAGCGTACATACATATTTCTAAAATACTGATCGCTATCAAACGAGAAGTTTTTAATCGCACCGCCTACTTAATATTTGACGATGAGAGAACGATATTTCATCATAAGTTTAGATTGCTGAATGTCTATTCATGTCAAAAACATCAATTTCACTTTTTTCTAACAAATCCTCAAATTTTTCATCCCCATAATCCTTTATATATTTATATTCAGCATCGGTAATTGGAATTGCTAGTAGCCAAGAGACCATTTTGGTCTCAATCTGTAAAGTTTTCAACTCTTCTTGCCATAGAAATGGAGATGTAAAATAAAGATGAATTAGATCTAAGTTCAATGCATAATCATTTAAAACATTTAAGAGCGTTCCCCCAGGATGACATAGCCATCTATTTTGCATAATATAAAACGCGGCAGTAGAAACAACATTTGGGAACCATTCAAGACCTGTATTACCAACACTGATAATCTCCAAACGGCTTGGAAACTCACGGTTGTTTTGATACATTGGATAGTCTGAAAGCCCAATAGTTGCGCATGTCGTGAAGTTTTCCAAAGGACTATCTGGACAAATAAGTATAGGAATCCGAAGAGACTCATCATCATCTAGATACTCTACTACTCTAGCATTTGGTTTATCGCCAAATGCACTATGCATTAGTTTTGCAATCATTTTATTTTGATTACTAGGCATAAGACTATGGTCCTAAATATGTGTCAGTTAAATCTTCACCCTGATGACTTTGGTTATAGCTAGGTCTCTCAGGTCGATAGTGAGCTGGATTATTGTGTTCATCCAAAAATTCTTCTCTGCTAATACCTCTGTCTTTAGCACTAGCTCTATGTTTTCTGAACTCATATCCATTCATATGTCCCATGTCCCAAGGTTCACTGGGATCCATGATTTGTCCATTTTGATCAAGTACATCTCCATCTGAATTCTTAGAATTTTCTCATACTTTGTCTTGCACACCCTTCCGAAATTTAGAAGGGCGGCTATATTGGACAATAGCAAGAAAAATATGAGGTAGAAGAAGATCGCCTAAGGCTTTACCCAAATTAATATCATTCGGGCTAAAACCACCATTGGCAGCAGGAAAAGTTTCGATAAAGTCGCGCCAGTTTTGGCTGGAGTCACCGCCTTTATTCGTATTTATATCATTAGGATTGAAATCATCATTGGGAGAAGGATAACCGTCAATCCAGTCACACAAAACAGAATCGATATATTTACCAAAATTAATATCATTTTGGTCAAACTTTTGATCACTTGTATAACTTAAAGGGAAAGTACTATCAGAAACTGAGTTAGGTACGCTAATTTCAAAGTTAAATCCTCTAGCAATAATTGTGACAGAATGAGTAGCATTAAATTGAGTCTCTTAGAAAGCAGTTTGCAAAATAAATTTATTTACATTAAAAGAGACGACCTAAATTGTCATAGTCGTAAATAGTAGTCGCTTGATTCGCCAACTTCACCGAAGTCAATTCACCCAGATTATCGTAGGCATATTCAGTAGTATGCAGATTTGCATCTTTAACCGCGTAAGTTTCTGTACAGATGCGCACCTCCGTTACAAGCAAAGCGCTGAAATCGCGTTTATCATATAAACTTGCCTCAAACCTTGAATGCTAAAAGCCTATGTTGACAGCTTTTTTGATGTCGTTATTGACTCCTATTTCACCAGTCTTACCCGCAGCCAACTTGGCACATGTTCCTAATTCAACTAGCAAAGTTGCTCAAGCTACCAACCAACGCCAAATCATTTTAGAACGGCAAGAAATGCGTCCTCTGATGGGCAAACTTGACGACGTACCAATGTTTAATAGTAATAGTCCTGAAATTGTCCAAACAGAAGGAATTTTGCTGTCAGCTTTCCCACCTGAAGGCATGACTCATCCAAAGGCTCATTTAAACTTTCCCTTTCAAGGGCGATTCGATTTATTCACGCACCATATTTCTAAAGCACCACCACCAGTCGATTTGAGGACTTTGTATATTGGTGCGATCGTCTATAATCCAACCGATCAGCCAGTAACCATTGATACCTTGCTGGGAGCCAGCTATCTCAGCCAGCCCGACGCACCATTTTACGATGCGCCCAACTACAGCCTCAATAATAATGGCGAAACCTATCGCGGGCCTGGCGATCGCGCCATGCTCGATATTTTGCGTGGTCGCCGCCAGAATATTTTTCCTGCTCAAATTGTGATTCCGCCAAAGCAAAGTCGGATGTTGATGAATATCCCGATTCCTGTTAAAGAATTAGATCCGCCATTAAATGGGCGATCGGGGTTATCACGTTTACGTAGCAATGGCAAGGTTTATGTCGCAACTCTAGCGCTCTATGCTCGACTTAACTCTGATGGAACTGAACGCGCTCCCAATCTTGAAGAATGGGAAAATATCCTCAAGAATGGAGAACTCTCTAAACCGCGTGACGTTGTGCCGACACCGCCAGATTTAACGGAAGGAGCCTTTGAATATAGCCGTGTAGCTGGTGTTCAGCTTGGTTCACAATGGTTTGGAAATTTAACAGATAAAGATAGCAATGATCTAGCTATCCCTAAATCTGGTGAATCATATTCCTACGGCTTGAGTCTGTTGCAGTACGGCACTATGGGCACTGGTCAAGTCCAAACTGCGCCGTTGAAAGTGCGCTATCCTGACACAGCATATTCTGCTCACGGTAATTACGGCGTGCAGTATAACTTGACGTTACCTCTGCATAATCCAACTAACGAAACGAAAACGGTCACGCTCTCATTCCAAAACCCGATCAAATATGATAAACCTGTTGGGGGTTTACAGTTTTTTGAGCCATTACCTGATGATGTGTTTTTTCGAGGTTCGGTTCGGGTCAGATTTCGAGATGATAGAGGCTTGGCCCAATCGCGCTATGTACATTTGATGATGCGGCGTGGGGAACGTGGGAAGTCTTTGGTGACTTTGACGATGCCCCCAAGCGATCGCCGTGTCGTCCAGTTTGATTTCCTCTATCCTGCGGATGCTACGCCACCACAGGTTTTGACGGTAACGACTATACCATAAAGCGCTTTGCTCAAAACCAAGTAAACCCTTTAAGATTGTTGCTAGGCCAAAATCTTAAAGGGTTTATTGTAATAAAGCCGTACTTCTCTGATAACTACCTTCGGTCGTAATAAAATGATAAATTGATGACTACGCAGTATTTGGAGAAAGTTATTTTGCGTCAGTTTGCTGTCCTTGGGATGCCCGTTCATATCCATGAAAACTATAGAGACTGGCTTGTACAGAGATTGCAAGCCAATCAAGGCGCTCATGTTGTGACGCTGAATGCAGAAATGACAATGCAGGCTCGTAAAAACTCTGATTTGGCTAAAGTCATTCAACGAGCTGAGTTAGTTGTGCCAGATGGAGCTGGTATTGTGCTGTACCTGCGATCGCAAGGTGAAAAAATTAATCGCTGTCCAGGAATTGAGCTATCTGAGCAAGTTGTAGAGATTGCAGCCAAGAAGCAATGGCGGATCTTTTTACTTGGTGGTGCTCCTAATGTTGTCGATAATGTTGTCGATATTTGGCAGCAAAAATGGGCTGATATTGCGATCGCGGGAACCCATCATGGTTATTTTGATGATGTGCTTGAGCAGCAAGTCTGTGAGCAGCTACAAAACTCTCAATCAGAGCTGATTCTTGTTGGGTTAGGTGTGCCGCGCCAAGAGCTGTGGATTCAGAAATATCGCCATCTTAGTCCCAATGCGGTGTGGATTGGGGTAGGCGGTAGTTTTGATATCTGGGCTGGCACAAAAACTCGCGCTCCTGAGTGGTTTAGCAAAAATCATCTAGAGTGGCTATATCGTCTCTACCAAGAGCCTTGGCGATGGAAGCGAATGCTCTCGCTTCCTCATTTTGTCTGGTGCGTCACCAAAGATTCTTTATTCAAAGCCAAGAAAATTTAGTTTAGCAGCCCTGCACTCAAGTGCGGGCTAAGAGCTAAAGTCCACTGAAGTGGACTACGGAATGCTTTTAATTAACCCGTTTCAACGGGTTTGAGCTTTTAGCCCGCACTTGAGTGCAGGGCTTGAGTGCAGGGCTACTACTTAAAGAGACAATGCAACATCACCATACTTCGATTAAAACTGCGGATATTTTTGAGGCGATCGCCTTTTACGAAGCGTTAGGATTTGAGGTGACTGAGCGCTTTACCGCAGGAATTACACTGGCTTGTTGGATGCATGGAGCTGGGACTAATCTGGAACTAATACAAGTTCCTGAGCCAAAGAAGGCTCCTGATGCTTTTGGTGATGAGCATTATGTGGGTTACTATCACCTATCGTTTCATGTGGAGAATTTGGAAGCTTTTTTACTAGAACTTGTGAATAAATTAGGGAAGATCAAATTATTATTGCCGCCAAGAGAGCAAACTATAGGCGATCGTACCTATCAAGTTGCTTTTATCGCCGATCCTGATGGATTACCGATTGAGATAATGGCAATGCTTTAGACAAGAGCATCTTTAATTAACTGTCGAATACTAGTAAAACCCCGTCTAAGACGTTCGGGCTGATCGTAGAGTCTAGCAATTAAAAGAACTCCCTCTAGCATAGTCAAAATCTGCTCAGCTAATAAATTGGGATCAATGCGATCGCTTAATTGCTCTTTTCCATCCCGCAACATTTGAGCAAATAAGGCTTGCCATTCATCAAAAACCTGTTGGAGATGCTTCCGAAAGGTTTCGTTATATTCGGCTAAATCGACAATTAAGTTCCCCAATAAACATCCTGCACAGTTAATTTCAGAGAGATGTTTTGCTTCGATTTTATCAATTGTCAGTATGAGTCGCTGAATCGGATCATCGGTAACTTGAGAAGCTGACAGAAAGGCATTTTCTCTGATTTTGTGCCACTGGAAATCAATCAGCGCATGGGCAAATTCATCCTTTGATTGGAAGTAGTTATAGAAACTGCCCGATGAAGCCTGAGTAGCAGCAAACAACTCCTTTAAGCCAGTCGATTGCAAACCCTGACGATGGACAAGATCGATCGCTGAGGTGAGAATATCTTCGCGTGTACGTTTGAGATTTGCCATAAACTAACTGATTTTCATATTAGGCATAGCGATTAATATGTAAGGGCAATTCATGAATTGCCCTTACTACATTGCATTTACATTTTCAGGAAAATGTTACCACTTTTTATAAGGTAGGAACTTGCCGTTCATCGTGACTTTGACGCGATCGCCTTTGGGATCTTCCACTTTGTCGATATCGAGGGTGAAATCAATCGCACTCATGATGCCATCACCAAATTTCTCATGGATGATTTCCTTGATGGGATAGCCATAGACCTGCATGATTTCATAGAATCGGTAAATCAATGGATCGGTGGGTACTACTGGTCCCAATCCTTTGCTAGGATAGGAACTCAAAGCGGTGATTATATCTTCACCTAGTCCTAATGCTTCAGCGAGTTTCGTGGCTTGTTCCACACTGGCGCTATTTTGACCATAAAAAAGAGAAGCAATCCACACTTCATCTTGACCTAATAGCTTTTCGAGGTCAACAAAAGTTAAGCCTTTGGCTTTTTTGGCGGCTAATAGAGTTTGAGTAAAAGATGGAAATTCAACTGTCATAATGTTTTTGGTGTTTCTAGATATTTTGTATTGGGAATGTAAAAAATTTTGCACGGCAAAATTTTTTACATTTTCCTATATTCTTGCGGCTTCAACCGCACGAGTTTCACGCATGAGATGTTCTTCCATTTCCGCTTTGAGATCATGATATCCCGATTGTTGATCGAGATTTTCACGCGATCGCGGACGGGGAAAAGGCACATTTAGGATTTCATCAATCCCTGCGGCAGGCCCTCGCTTCATCATCACGATTTTATCGGAAAGCAGCAAAGCTTCCTCGATACTATGGGTAATCATTACTACAGTTTTGCGTTTCTGTTCCCAAATACGGGCAACTTCATCTTGGAGGAAGCCACGGGTGAGCGCATCAAGTGCGCCAAAGGGTTCATCCATCAATAGAATTTGAGGATCGATCGCAAGGGCGCGAGCAATGCCCACCCTTTGTTTCATCCCACCAGATAGCTCATGGGGATGTTTTTTCTCGGCTCCCTTTAAGCCAACTAGTTCGATATATTCATAAACACGGCTTTTGCGATCGGCGAGCGACATTGTAGGATAAACCGTTTCGATCGCAAAGTGTAAGTTCTCGGCAACCGTCAACCAAGGCATCAATGCATAGTTTTGAAAAACTACTCCGCGATCGGGACCTGGAGCATAAACTTCTTCACCATTGATCAAAATCGCACCACTAGAGGGACTAGTTAAACCTGCAATGAGATTGAGAAGTGTGGATTTACCACAACCAGAGGGACCAATAATCGAGACAAAGGTATTGGGCGCAATGTCAAAATTAATATTTGCTAAAGCGACATAATCCTTAGAAGTACGGCGAGTGAGCTTATTGATCAAGCCACTTCTGCCACGATAAACCATTGAAACATCGCAGATGGAAATCTGTGCTTGCTGAGTTGCCATATTTGCAGATGCTTTTTCCATAGAAGACACGATCATACTTCTCTCCCAAATGAAACCCAATGTTGCAGCAATCCAAATAGGCGATCGATGACTAAACCGATCGCGCCGATTAAAAGAATAGCTGTAATAATGCTAGTAATACTCAAGTTATTCCATTCATTCCAAACGAAGTAACCCACGCCCGTACCACCGATCAGAATTTCCGCAGCCACGATTACCAGCCATGCAATCCCTGCACTAATTCGCATACCTGACACAATACTCGGAGCCGCCGCAGGTAAAATCACCTTCGTAATTGTGCGCCAAGGTGAAGCGCCAAGGGTACGGGTCACATCGATGTAGGTTGGGTCAACATTACTTACACCGAATTTGGTATTAATCAGAGTCGGCCAGAGACTGGTAATTGCGATTACAAAAATAGCAGTGCTTTCTGAATCCTTGATTAGTCCCAAACCAATGGGCAACCAAGCTAGAGGTGAAACTGGTTTAAGGATTTGGATAAATGGATCGACAGCCTTGGAAACCACAGGAAATAGTCCAATCAGAACACCTGAAGGAATGGCGATCGCTGCGCCCACGGTAAAGCCAATCGCAACCCGACGTAAGCTGGTAATCAAGTGCCAACCAATGCCGCGATCGTTCGTTCCCTTTACATAAAAAGGGTTAGAAACCCATGCCCAAAAATCGGTTAAAGTTTGTGAAGCGGAGGGCATCAGGGGAGAAAACCAGCCTTTAACTGCACCTACTTCCCAAAAAATCAATATCGAGCTAAGGATCAATAGGAATAAAACAAATGCTTGCAAGTCTTGATTAGGCAATACGCTCTGAATCATTGCCATGATTGGATTTGAGCGTGGTCGAGACTTGGGCATCGAAGGAGAATAGTCCATAGTTTTTCGTGCTAGATTGATAACTTTTTGAGAATAAGTGCATAGCTATTCTCAAAATAAAAAACAATTACGGTATTTACTTTGCCTTTTATAAAGCGAAAACCGCTAAGAAACCATTTAAGAATCACTTTCTACGGTCAAAAGCCCTAAGAGATCCCCCTCAATCCCCCTTAAAAAGGGGGAAGAAGAAAATTCAGTTTATTCTCCCCCCTTTTTAAGCTACCGTGTACACACAAGTCAACTGTCTACGTTTCGATTTATCTCAGCCCCCTAAATCCCCCAATTCTGGGGGACTTTGAAAGAATTTTATTTTCTTGTTCCCCCAGAATTGGGGGTTAGGGGGCGATTAATTGTTGACTTGAATAGGTTTTATGACTTGTGTGTACACCGTAGCCTTTTTAAGGGGGGCTGGGGGGATCTAAGCCCTGAAACGTAGACAGAGAGACTTGTGTGTACACCACAGCTTAAGAAAAGGCGGAAGAAGAAAATTCTCCCTCCTTTTCAAGCAGGGCTGAGGGGATCTAGACCTTAAACTGCTTAATCTGTTCTTCGATATAGGCTTCAGGCTTAGCAGGATCGAAGGAGTCATACTTCAATTTCTCAGTACGTTCAGTTTCCGTTGGCGGAGTTTGACCTAATTCCTTCGCTAACTCACGGGCAAGATCGGTTTGATAGATATCTTGTGCGATAGTTTTGTAATCAGCCTTATCTTTTGGCATTAAGTCCCAACGCACAAACTGAGAAGAAATCCATTTTGCGAAACTCTTCCAAGGATAGGGATCAAAACCAATGCGATCAGGAACATCTAAGGTATTGCCCTGACCATCCTCAAATTTGCCAGTTAATACTGCTTTTAAGACTGGTTCAGGTTGGTTGAGATAGTTTTTACCTGCGATCGCCTTGGCGATTTCTTCACGATGTTTAGGATCATTGGCATAGCCAGCACCATCAATAATCGCTTTATTAATTGCGCGGAAAGTATTCGGATTGGTATCAATCCATTTTTGGCTAGCAGCAAAAGCACAGCAGGGATGTCCAGCCCAAATATCTTTGGTGAGCAAATGGATAAAGCCAATCTTATTAAAGACAGAACGTTGGACTACGTTATCGGGTAGTAGGAACGCATCAAGCTGTCCTGCTGTCATCTTCGCGATCGCATCAGGTGGTGGAATCACTTGAATCTGTACATCCTTATCAGGATTTAGTCCACCAGCCGCTAAGTAATAGCGCAACAACAAATTGTGCATGGAGAAGGCAAAAGGAACGCCAATAGTAAATCCTTTAAAGTCTTTGGCTTCTTTGACTTTGCCCAAATGCTGATTGGCAACTGAGATTGCCTGACCATTAATATTTTCAATACTAGCAAGCTTTATAGGAAATGCGGTGGAACCTAGCCCTAAAGACATGGAAATCGGCATAGGTGAAAGCATGTGATAGGCATCCAATTCACCTGCGATCGCGGAGTCACGAATTGCCGCCCAGCTAGGCATCTTCACTAGTTCAACCTTCAGACCATACTTAGTATAAAAGCCCAATGGTTCCGACATGATAATCGGGGTGGCGCAAGTAATCGGTAAGAAACCAACTTTTAAATTAGTTTTCTCCACTCCCGCAGGTGGGGTGTTTGGGGTATTGGTAGTTGCCTTAGAGGGAGTCTCAGGAGGAGGCGCAGAAGGACATCCTGTAAGCGTTACCACGGCGGCGGCGGCGGCTACTTTAATTAGAAATTCGCGCCGACGGAAGGTGCTAGATTGCAATGTATCGGTAAAGAATTCCTGTGCTTGGGGACCAAAGGCTGCATTAAAAGCTTCTTCGACACCGCCAGCCATCTTGATCAGGTCATAGCAAATCCGCTTTTGACTCTCAGAAGCATGGGATAATGAACCCTGTTCTAAAAGTTGCCATAGGTCTGCTTTCATGGCGTTGGTTTCCCATGACTGCGCCATCAATTGAGCGCGATCGGAGTAGTGACCCATCCGCATCAGGTCATTCACCAATTCCACAGGATCTGTCGGCATTCCTTCCATAACGCTCTGATGCTGATCAACGTTATGATCTGCACCACAAGGACAAGCATTCCATAAATTATTATTTATTTGAGCAACAGAGTAATCAGAAGTTTGAGCAGAGATCGAGTTATTTCCTATTGCTGAAGCAACCATCTGTTCTATCAGGTGAGATGTCATGATTGGTTATTGTTTATATTTTAGAGAATAATTCTTAATCCAATGAATGCAGTTCAGTTAGCCATAAATAGCTAAAGATAAATTTAATTATTAATACTTTAGCAACTTGTTTGCAATTAAATCGGTATAGACATATACGAAAAGTATTACATTATTAATATGGAGATAATTTGTAGATCATTTTTATGCTGAATATAAATCGATTTTTTAGCATCAAAAAACTAATTAAATACATGAATTACATATAAATCCCAAATAAATCACAATAACTTAAGACTAAAAAACAAGGGGCTTAAGCCCCTTACCTCTCACATCAAAAATATTTTCTGATTTGTATAATCGGCAATTACTATAGTGTTGATATAAGTAGATTATTAGAATTAAAAGTAGGATGTGTTAGCGATAGCGTAACGCATCAATTGTTTGGAATGATGCGTTACGCTATCGCTAACACATCCTACAAACTACAGACAATTAAGCCTTTATACTTATAGATTATTTCTTGACTTTTTAATTTATATCAACTGATTTATAATTTTTTTCTCAGCAGAAACTAACAAAATTTGATTTTTAAAATCAAATTTTGTTAGGATTTTAGATCGTGATTTAGCCTTTTAAATTTTAGCTATATTAATCTCATAAAAACTAGCTATTTTTAACTAAGACATACTTGCTAATACTTTGCGTAAATGTTTGAGCGCAGGTGTTACCATGGCAACGAAATATGATTCGCGTAAACGGCGATCGTACACACTGCCATGCACATAGCCGATCGCACCTGCATGGAGCATTAAAGATTGCGAAGCTCGAAGTGATAGCTCTGAAGCAGTTGCTCTCGATTCAATCACTTCCCGCAAAATTTCCTTGCTAACGATTTCTCGACCATGCCCGATCGCTTCGGCTAAACGATAGGATTTCAAGCGCAGAGTTTCGAGTTCATCTTCCATTTCATCGGGACGATCATCGAGGTATTGATTGACATGTTGCTTAGTTCTATCAATCCTTCGCATTAAATCAATACAGTTTTGGGTCAAACCTAAGCCCATCCCCACCTGCATTAAAATAAACCCTGCTTTGATATATTCCACATAGCGATCGCATGGAGCCGCTAACACCCAATCATGACTGATAAAAGCATTACGAAACAGACATCTAAAGGTATTCGTTCCTTCAAGAGCGATAAAATGCACATCTTGCTTTAGTTCTAGCCCTTGCATTCCACCCTGTGCGATCGCCATCAGATAGTTATCAGTTCCTTCTATTTGAGCCGATATCCCAAATAAATGCTGATCGCCTATATTAGAAACCCAAGGCAATGTGCCATTGAGAATATAACCACCTTCGCAAGGCGTAGCAATGATTTTAATCTTCTCAATGCCTGCAAAGTGTTTCATCGGATTCGATAAACCCGTGCCTGACAAAAGCTTGCCCGTTGCAACTTGCGGTAAGATTTGTTCTCTTAGAAAAAGATTGTCAGTATTTTGCAGATACCAAGAGCAAGCATTGTGACACCAAGTCATAAACCCAGTACTGAGGCAAGTTTCCGAAACTATTTCGATCGCCTTTAATGCAGGTAATACGCCACGCCCCGTGCCACCATATTCCGTACTAACACCTTGACCATATGCACCCAGACTACCAATATCGCGCAAAAATTCTTCTGGATAAATCCCTTTTAGATCAATGTTAGTAACATCAGGTGCTAATTTTTGAGCGATCGCCTCTTTTAAACTCTGCATTAATGCTGCGTCAGTGAGCAGTTTTGCTTGAGGTTGCTTGATTATGGTGTCACTAACCTGCATTGCTTCTTCCCTTATCTTAAACTTTTAATATTTTTTGATTAAGCCCAAATATGCCGCGCTTAGCGCGGCATACCTTTCATTTTATGCTAGCGAAACTTCCATATCGACGGGATTACGGAAAGTATTGGCAACTGGTGACCAGTAATTTGCATGTTCTAGAAGTTCAGCAAGTTCTTCCTTCGTTGCATCGGACTCGATATCCACTTTCACACGCACAGCACTAATGCCTAAACGCTTCTTAGATAGATCTCCAATACCCCAAACACCTGTGATGTTAATATCGCCTTCGAGATATAACTCTAATTTGGAAAGCGTAATTCCACGCATGATCGCGTTAGCATGAATGCCCACGGACAGACAAGAGCCTAGACAAGCCAGTAAAGCTTCGGAAGGGTTAGGAGCGGTATCTTGTCCAAGCAAGGTTGGTGGTTCGTCAATGACATGCTCAGGTAGATCACGCACATAGGTTAGGTTGCGAAATTGCCCTTCACAGACAGTCTTTACTTTCAATGTGCCGATGACATTGGGGTTAGCTTGTGCTTTCGCAGCCAAGGCTACCAATCCATCTTTGCTAACAGGACGCAAGGGAGTAGTTACGGAGGCAGTCACAGTTGTAGTCATGGTTTCAAATACTTGATGTTTATTGCTTACTTAAATAAATAGAACGATCTATACAATTAAATACTATACAACCTCTCGCAATTTCCGTATCACATATTACATATGTTGCAAAGAAAGTTTTGCTCCCAATAAGATCAGTGGTGGCGCTTCGCGCCGCCACTGATCTTATTGGGTTTTGATTTGCTTTATAATACCAAATCAAAAAAAGGAGATGAGGTGCTTTGCACCTCATCTCCTTTTTTGATTTGTCGATGGAGATCGATATAATATTCAAAAATATATTGAATTAATCCATGTCGATCGCATTTAGTAAATATCACGGCTTAGGTAACGATTTTATCCTGATCGATAACCGTCACAGTGCCGAACCAATTCTCACCTCTGAGCAGGCTGTCAAATGGTGCGATCGCAATTTTGGTATTGGTGCAGATGGTGTCATTTTCTTGCTGACTGAGGCAAATGGTGAGCATCGGATGCGGATTTTTAACTCCGATGGTTCTGAGCCAGAGATGTGCGGTAATGGAATTCGTTGCTTAGCTAAGTTCATGCAGGACTTGGATATCCCGACTACTGATGGTAAGTATCAGATCCAAACTGGGGCAGGTTTGATCGTGCCACAAATGGATGTGGATGGACAGGTAACTGTGGATATGGGCAAACCATTTTTGACCGCCGCCGAGATTCCTACGACTTTGGGTGAAAGCGATCGCAAGGTTGTCAATCTTCCATTTGAGGTTGGTGGTAAAACTTGGAATGTCACAACAGTGAGCATGGGAAATCCCCACTGCATGACCTTTGTTGATGATGTCGATACGATTCCTTTAGCAGAACTTGGCGTTCTCTTTGAACATCATCCTGTATTTCCAAAACGGACAAATACGGAATTTGTGGAAGTCGTTAATCGCGGCTATGTGAAAATGCGTGTATGGGAACGCGGCGCAGGAGCAACTCTGGCTTGTGGTACGGGCGCTTGTGCGACGGTGGTTGCTGGTGTTTTAAATGATCTTTGCGATCGCATTTGTACTGTTAATCTGCCTGGAGGCGATCTCAAAATCAACTGGTCAGCCGAAAGCGATCGCGTCTTGATGACTGGCCCCGCAACTCTTGTATTTAAAGGCTTAGCAAAGAACGAATTGTAAATAAGTTATGGCTATTGCGACGCATTGCGTCACAATAGCGCTAAAAATAAACGAACCATAAGAAATTTTTTAAAAGTGTTGCAAAGCAACACTTTTAAAAAATTTCTTGGTTTTGGTTTGAGAGCAACGCGCTGTATATAAAAAAACTAGAGGTTTTCAAAATGAGCGAAACTATATTTAGCAAAATTATTAAGCGGGAAATTCCTGCGAGCATTATCTATGAGGATGATCTTGCTCTTGCGTTCCGCGATGTCAATCCTCAAGCTCCTGTGCATTTTCTCGTCATTCCTAAAAAGCCCATAGTTAAGCTTTCAGAAGCAACAATTGAGGATCAAGCATTGCTAGGACATCTATTGCTTGTAGCCAGTAAAGTCGCTGCACAAGAAGGCTTAACCGCTTTTCGTCTAGTTACTAATAATGGTGCTGAGGCAGGCCAAAGTGTTTTCCATTTACATATCCATGTTTTAGGCGATCGCGCCTTTACATGGCCCCCAGGTTAAGCAAAGAAAAAGAGGCGGCGCAAAGCGCCACCTCTTTTTTTATTTTTTTATGGTTTGTAATTTTGCCCGATCGCAATTTCATAGGTCTTCAAGTACAAGCCAAATCGATGAATCTTGACATTACTAATCGGGGTGACCCGATCAAAATGCGCGATCGCTTCATCAGTAAGGGGATACCATTGATCGGAAATCACAATTGCATTTTTACCTTTATGTTTCACTGCATTCTCTAGGTTCCAAATAGTAAATTGACTGATGCGTTTAGAAATTGCGGTCACATTGGGATTTTGCATCTCATAGGCAAGTTCTGCCGCCGAGCGATAATCAGAAGTAATTAACAGAGGACTTTCGGGCAAAGTATTGCTAATTTTCTGCACTTCCGCTGCAACTTCTTTCCAGCCATAAATCATCCGCCCATCCTGATCTCCATCTTTCCCAAATACGGCACTGATAGGGAACATGCAGGAGTTCCAGACAAATAGAGATGTAAATAATAGTCCAAATACTCCCATCCCATAAAAAATTTTCAGATTCTCTCCCCCTCTGCCTCTTGGAGATGGGGCTGGCGGCTGAGGGGAATCTGCTACAGCTAAAGGAAGTAAGGGAAATAGAAGTAAATACGCATGAATATTCCAATAATAGAGGGCTGTAGAAAACAGAGAAATTACCATCAATAAACCTGTGGGAATTATAAATGTCCACAGCGCAACTCTTTTGTAAATTCCTTTTGCATTGCAAAAACCTTGCCACAGTAACCATGCTACGAATGGAGAAAGCATTAATAATGAAATCCCGATAAAGCCCAATGGTTCCAACAATCGCATGATTAATGTGCCACTATCGACACTGCGATTTGCATAGAAACGGAATGACAAAAAATTATTACTGTAGTTCCAATAAAATACTGGCAGAAACGCGATCGCACCAATGACAAAACATAGCCACAAACGCAAATCTTGAAATAATTTTCTTAATTGAGAATAGGTAGCGATCGCAGCCAATAAACCCAATGTCATAAACAGCGAATTATATTTAGTAATATGTGCAAGAGAAAGGGCGATCGCACTGCCATATAGTCGCCAGTTTGTGCCTTTTCCATTTACTAAATATTCATCAAGAAAGCGAATGCATAGGTATGCACCAAGCAGGCTAAGGGTGATCGCTAAATGGTCATGCCATGCCAAAGAAAGCATGATGCTATATAAAGGCGAAGCAAGGATGGCGAGAATCACCCACCAGATATAACGCCGTGCAAGATCTCCATAGAGATATTTGAGAATGTAGTAATAGGTATAGAAAAAGATGCCATTAGTGAGTAGATTTAGCGATCGCAATGTAAATAGAGATTTGCCAAACCATGCGGTTATCAATCCCTGTAACCATGACTGTAAAGGCGGATGATCGTAATAAGAGAAGTCTAAATGTTGTCCCCACAACCAATAGTAAGCTTCATCGGGATTTGGCGGCGCAAATAGCCAAAAGATGCATCGCAAAAGGATCAACAACAGCAAGAATAGGGATAGATATGAACTCATTAGTATTCAACTACAATGCTCTGTGCTTAAACCAAACCCAAGATAGAGAATGCTGCTTTGCAGCATTCTCTATCTTGGGTTTGGTTTATTTGATGAATTTTGCGTCAAGGGGAGGTCGATCGCGCTTAACTTGACGCGAATCTTTAGATTTCATGTTTGAGCGATTGCCGTAGGGAACGGTGTCAGGATCATTATCTTCATACTCTTCTTCATCTTCTTCTTCATACTCCTCTTCATCTTCGTATTCTTCTTCCTCCTCCTCAAATTCTTCTTTACTTTGGAATTTTTCAGCTTTGACCTGCTCTTTCGGATCTTTACCAGATCCAGATGCAATAACGGCTCGACGAATTAATAAATTTTGTCGCCAAGAGGCGATCGCATTAAACACAAACGCCAGAATCCCACCACCCACAAAAGCAACTAACATTGCCACACTTAAGGGAATCTCGATCGTTTTTTGTCCTAAAAAAGAAATCTGCACCGCAGGTTGTAAATTTTGGACAAAGACAGCCGCTAGTAAGGTGATCGCAAGCCCTATGCTCGTAAGCTGCAAGATCAAGATCGTGCTTGATGATTTCCTGTTAGCCGCATTTGTAGTTTGTGAAAAACGCGATCGGGTCATAATTCTGGATCTCCTGCGGCAATATTTGAGGGCATTCTACCTTGCCAACGCTGAATTAAATCTGCATCAATATCCATTTGATCTAATGCTCTGGCGATTACAAAATCTACCAAATCCTCAATCGTTTGCGGGTTGTGATACCAAGCAGGAATCGCAGGAACGATTCTTGCTCCTGCCTCGGCTAAGGTGGTGAGATTTCGCAAATGGATCAAGCTCAAGGGAGTTTCACGAGGAACGATTACCAATCTTCGCCCTTCCTTAAGATGTACATCGGCGGCACGTTCTAATAGATCTGAGCTTAGTCCATGAGCAATTTTAGCTACAGTAGCCATACTGCAAGGAATTACCAGCATTCCCAATGTCCGAAATGAACCACTAGCGATCGTTGCTCCCACATCGGCAAATTGATGACAAATCAACTTACCATCACTAGTTTCACTACGATCGCGCCAAAATTGTTCTTGAGATCGCAAGTTACTCGGCATCGCCATATCATTTTCTGATTGCCAAACCATCATCGCCGCCTTAGAAGCAACCAGATCGACGTTGTAATGATTATTTAATAAAAATTTGAGCGATCGCACAGCATAAATCATGCCTGATGCCCCAGAGACTCCTAATACAATCGCTTTTTGATTTTGCATTCAGTATCTAAATTCAGCATTTAACTCAGCACAGTATAGCTTCTAAGCCCAAAATATGAGAGGCGGCGCGATGCGCCGCCTCTCATATTTTGGTTTTAAGAATGGCTAAAACTATAGTTCAATCATAGCTCTGTTTGTTAAGCTTAAATCTAAAGCAATCCTATTTGATTGTGGAGATATGAGCAATATATGAATTGCTCATATTGATCTACGAAGGCTTCTGTCCAATAGCTATGTAACTTGGAAGGTAACTATGTTAGTAGGCAAAACATTAAGGAATCGCTACAAGATCCTCAAAGTTCTCGGAAGTGGAGGATTTGGCGATACTTACTTGGCTCAAGACACAGATCTACCAGGTCATCCCACCTGTGTTGTCAAGCAACTTAAGCCCAAGGATACTAGCCCAAATGTTTTGCCGATCGCTAAAAGCTTATTTGAAAGGGAAGCGGAGTATCTTTACAAATTGGGAAATGCCCATCCACAGATTCCTAAGCTATTTGCGCACTTTGAAGAAAGCAATGAATTCTTTTTAGTACAAGAATTTGTGGAAGGGCATAGCCTCGCTGCTGAGATTCTCATTGGAATGCGATTATCTGAAAGTGCCACGATTACTTTATTGCTAGAGATTTTAGAGGTTCTATCCTTTGTCCATCAGAATAATGTTATTCACCGTGACATTAAACTTGCAAACCTCATGCGTCGTCAGCAAGATAGCAAAATCGTCCTCATTGACTTTGGTGCAGTTAAAGACATCACCGCTCTAGGAACTGACTCACAAGGCAATACAGATGTCACAGTAAGCATTGGTTCACCAGGATATATGCCCAGCGAGCAAGCAAGGGGAAAACCTCGACTCAGCAGTGATGTTTATGCTGTCGGCATGATTGGAATTCAAGCTCTCACAGGAATTGCTCCTGATAGCTTGCAAGAAGATGCTAATACGGGCGAGATTTTGTGGCGCGATCGCGTAGATGTCAGTAATGCTTTTGCGGAAGTATTGCAAAACATGGTGTTTTATCATTTTAGTCAGCGCTATAAATCTGCGATCGAAGCTCTACAGGCAATTCAATCTCTTGGTGCCACCAACATCAATAGTATTGCACCAACAGAAGTGATCGCTTATCCATCAACCGCAGCAGATGCGTCGCCAACTATAATTACTAATACAAACAGAGACACTGTTCCTGTATCTGCTTCTACTACACCCCAAACCCCTATCCCAACACCTCCTCAGTCTCCAGTCACAACTCCCCATGTCACAGTCACGGCTCCTAATCCAGCTTTTACGAGATTCCAACCATTTGTATGGATTATCTTAACTGGAGTGATATCAGTTTCGGCTGCGATCGCCACAGCAATTCTGATCCCAAAACTAACTAATCGCCCTGCTGATAATACGCCCCAAGCTGAAGTCACAAAAGCGGCAACAAGTTCTCCTGTTGCTTCGCCAACTACTTCGCCCACCCCCGAAACACTAGGGCCTATAAAAGCAACAGATGCGCCTCCAGAGCCTCCTCCTGTAGTTGCAACTACCAATCCCACTTTGTCAAGTTTTGGTGCGATCGCGCGTTCCCCATCGACACAAGCCAAAGGATACTCTTGGAACTTCCCTTCCCAAAAAGCAGCCGAAACAAGGGCTTTAAATGAATGTGAAAGCTCTTCCGCTTCAGGAGACTGCCAAGTATTAATCTGGGCGCAAAATGCCTGCATATCTCTAGCGGAGAGTTCTAATGGAGCGGCTGGCTCAGGCTGGGCAGAAGATATGACTGCCGCCGAAAATACCGCAAAACGAGTCTGCCAGAAATATAAAGGCGTTGATTGTACAATCACCAATACAATCTGCTTACCTGTCCGTCAATAGCTGTATGTCCTAACTTGTATAGCGACAGCCATAACATGAACTGCGGCTCTTCGCACCGCAGTTCTCTAGTATTATGCAAGCGTTCTTAATTCGAGGAGAGCGCTAACTTTATTCACTAACTCCGATGTCGAGAAACCTTTGGTGAGATAATCAGTTGCACCGAGACGATTTGTCTCGCGAGACCATTCTTCCGCAAGACGAGATGAAATCACAAGAATCGGCATATCAAATCCTGCTTGACGACAACGATCAATCAACGTGAATCCATCCATCCGAGGCATCTCAATATCAGTAATTAGTAATGCTGGTTGACTATGCTGTTGCAGCCATTGCCAAGCATCCATACCATCATCACAAGTTGTAACTTCATATCCCTGTGGTGACAAGCTACTCTCAATTCTTCGCCGCATCAGAGCCGCATCATCGACTACTAAAATTTGGCGATCGCTAGATAGTTCAAGGAAGGACGTATTTGATTGGGAACTAGAAATTGTGAGACGTTCAGACTCTGATGAGAAGAAGACTTCGACAAAGGAAAGTGCGTCAATTACAGGAATAAGTTTTCCGTCAGGCATCAAGCTCATCCCAATTAAGCCGATCGGTGCAACCAGAGGTTCTGGAATTGGATTCACTAGCAAATCACTCTGTCCAATCAGGGTGTCAGCTATTAACCAAACACCTTGATTGCTGTCGGATTGTTTTGTCCTCACTGCGATCGCTGATGGTAAGAGCGTTCTAGTTTCGGTTTGTCCTTGCCAATATTGATAAAGATCGATCGCTGGTACTTTCCCATACTCTTCTTGCACTTCAATTGTGTAGTCGGAGCGCTCTATCTTTTGCCAGAGTAGCGCCTCCACTAAGGTGGTGGTGTGAATTTCTGAAGTGGGAACTGCAAAAGTGCGATCGCCTGCCTGCAAGAGCATACAGCGTACAAACAAGTGTGGCACAGGAATTTGAATTGTGAAAGCTGTGCCTTTACCAATTTGGGAGACTAGGCTGAGCTTGCCATTCATTAGGGCAACTTGACTCGCCACCACATCCATCCCCACGCCGCGACCTGAAATATCGCTAACAACTGTGGTAGAAGTAAAGCCCGATTGACATAGTACGTTTAGGAGGCGATCAGAAGTACTGGTATCGGTAAGCGGCAGTCCTTTAGATTTGGCTATCTGGCTAATGAGATCGGGATCAATTCCCTTACCATCATCACGAATGTTAAGGTCAAACATACTGCCTCGACGTTTTAGAGATAGCTCAATTTTTCCCTGTAGAGATTTGCCCAACTTCTCTCGGTTAGGTGTATCTTCAATTCCATGATCATAGGAATTACGCAACAAATGGAGTACCACAGGTTCTAAACTGCGAAGTGTACCTGCATCAAGTTCCAGTTGCTCTCCAATAATTGTAAACTGGACAATTTTACCGACGCGAGTCATTAGATCTCGTAAAATTCCTCTCGATCTAAAAGCTAGGGTTGAGAATGGAACAAGTCGGCTTTCTTCGATGGTTTGCTGGAGGTTGCGTAGGCTGCGATCGAGAACTTGGATGCTATCAGCAGTTCGCCTTGCCGATTCGCCAGTTTCTGAGCCTAACTCAATCAAACGGAGACTGATTTCCAATAAACGGTTAATTGCTGTATAGCCTTGACGATAGCGCTCAATTTTCAGCCCATCCTGTTCTCCTGAAGCGTCTAATAATGCATAATCATCTTGGACTTCGCGCAGTTGGGTAATGTACTGCACACTATTCTGAGCAAGCGAGACTAACGGCATTAAGTTTGCATAAACAGACTGGTAAAACCCTTGGGTGGCACGAGTTGCCATTAAGGTCTCAACTAGATATTGGGATGATCGCTCTAGGCGATCGAGGGGCACAGGAATTTGAATGTCTGCCGTGGGAGAAACTGGAGAGTTGGTGAAGGATGCAACCTCATTGCCAGTGATTAATCCTGATTCTATATTTGCCGATGAAATAATTGATTCTGGCTCAATTTCAAAAATTCCACCCAGACGAGCGCTTTCTTTGACTTTTTGCAGAAATGGCATCCATTCTCTGTGCCATAACTCACAATCTAGGCGATCGCATAAATCACTCCCTTTTTGCAAAAAATCTTGCCAAGTTATCGCCAAATTAATTTCTGAACCGATTTCCTGTAACTGGGAAACTGTTTGCTTAGCGATCTCAGCAGCTTCTGTCGGGACTTCACCCGTGAGAGGCAAATCTTCGATCGCCATTTCTAGTTCAAGGATGACCAAATCAAAACCTTGATCAGCAAATTCTTGCTGAACTTGGCGCATTTCGTTCCATTCGGGTAAATATTTGGATTGAAGGCGATCGCGCAGAGTTTGGATATACTTCACCGCTGCATCAGGATCACTCTGTTCACCCATCTGGACTGAGCCAATCAAAAGCTCGCCAGCTTCGATCAGAGCTTTAGCTAATTCCCCGTCAGCTAAAGGTGGAGCAACGTCGAGATAGCGAAGATCGGAAAGTACATCCTCTAATATGGTCGAGACTTGAAGTACAGCTTGAAATCCTACAGTTACGGAACCACCTTTAATCGTATGGACACAACGATATAGTTGCTGAATATCTTCGCGCCAATTGGTAGCATTCAGATTGCGAACAGTATCCACATATAATTGCAAATATTTCTGAGTATCTAATTCAAATAGATTACGCAGTTCTTCTTGCAATTGTAAATCATCAAATTCAGAATTTGGCATTATTTCGCTATTCGCTATCAATTTGTGATTATGACGATTGTCGCTCGAACATCAGCGCACAGCCTGAAATTCATCAATTTCAAGAGACTCCATGTCGTCGATTTCCTTGTCCACTGTTTCCAGCATTGGCGGCAAACGGAAAAACTGTACCCTTTCTAGCAATTGACGTGCCAACATTCCCATCTTCCCCGATTGATCACGAGTAAACTGTGCCTGAGAAGCAGAACGTTCAGCGATCGCTTCAATATCTTGAATCGAAGCTAAGCTAAATTTTACAGCTTCAGCGATTGATTGCGAAGAATCAGTAACTGCGACACCAATTTCAGATAACTCCTCGGTTACAGTTGCGATATTGGTAAATGACTGCTCTGAACTATTCACACTATTGGTAAAGTCAAATACAAGGCTATTCACATCACGAACGTCTTGATCAATACCCGAAACTACTACATCAACGAATCCCGTTCGTTGTTGCAAAGCTACTAGCCCTTGATTAGTTTGGGTAGCTAAGTTATTTACCTGCGACGCGATCGCTTCAAATTCCCTTGCCACAGAGACAAATTGTTCAGGGTCGCGCTGTTCTAACGCCCGTGACGCTACCATTGAGGCATTAGTCGCCAAAACCTGAGTTAAAGAGGCAAGACGTTTTTGATCCAACACAAATTGTTTGGCAAGAGCAACGAATTCGCCTAGATTTTTAATCCTTTGCACCATCTGCACGGTGGCAGCTTGCAGAGACTCAATCGAAGCAGTCAAGTAAATAATTTGCTCCTCACCTTGTCGCACAGCCGATCGCACTCTCTGCACAGCTTTGTTTGCCGCGATCGCAAGTTGTGCCGCATCTTGCGCCAATTGGTTTACATCTTCAATTCCTAAACGGGCTTGCACCACTAATGCTTCCTGCTGTTCAGCGTTTTGAGACACAGCGATCGCTAATTTCTCAAGGCGATCGGTGCGAATCGTTACTTGTTGAGCGGTCTGCAAAACTGCGGCAAGCACTTCAGATAGCTGCTCTGACAAACGATTGAGCGTATCTGCAATTAATCCCGTTGCATGGGGGCTGACTTCTGCCTTAACTGTTAGATCTCCAAGCTCTAACTCCGAGACCACATCCAGCAAATGCGAAATCTCATCTTGGAAAATATCATTTTGAGCTTCGGCTTCAATCTGGGCAGTAGATTGATCTTGCTTGTTTTGCGCAAGGTTAAAAGTCATCAGGTTAAAAACATCTGCTAACTTACCAACTTCATCCTGTGCACCAAGCTCTACAGTTGAGCCGAAATCCCCTGCGGCATATTGTCTAGCGATCGCTTCTAGACCACGAATCCTCTTGCTAAGGGTATTACCAATAAATAGACCAAGCAATGAACTAATCACAATCAAAATAGTCCCTAAGCCAAACACAAATAATGTGGCATCGGATAGTTGCCTTTGAGCATCTTGGTTAACGATCGCCGAAAGATGGCTGTTGAGATACAAAGAGGCAATCACAAAACTAACTAATGAAAAAAAGCTAGTTGAAACGATTGCGAAGAGGATCTTGAAGCTGATTGGTAAATTATTTAACCAACTACTCTTGTTTGAAGCTTGTCTGGATATAGGGGCAGCAGCAACGGCAGCCTTCCTCTTTCTTTTTGCATTCGCTTTTTTGCTTGAAAAGGGAGGTTTATTCGCCATATATAAACATATACAAAAGTTGGGAAATGTCAAAAGTAGGATAATTTGCGGTTAGCTTATCAGTACCCCGTAAATTAGCTTGACTTTATGATATTACCAACATACAGCTTCCTGTTGTGACTCTTGAGTATGCTTCGCAACAATGTCAAAAATAATACTCAGAAAGCTTACTACTTGCCCAATGACTTTAAGGCTCAAACTTTAAGGCTCAAATTATTGCGTAACATAAAGCCCGACTCAATAATTCTGACATTTCGATATAAATAAACCTCAGATTCAAAACCCATGTTGCCCGCGCAGCGGGCAACATGGGTTTTAAGGTTTTGCCTAAATTACTTACGCAAGTTCCTGTATCCTTGGATATTAACTTTTTAATTTAATAAATTTATCAATCAAGCGATCGCCATGCATCAAGCGTATGTACTGGGACTGGGACAGTCTGGAATTTCTGCGGCAAAATTGCTTAAAGCTGATGGCTGGCAAGTGACAGTTAGTGATAGCAGTGTTAGTCCTAGCTTAGAGCAGCGTAAGCAAGTTTTAGAGTCGGAAGGAATTGCGGTTGAGCTTGGAGGATTTCCTGACTTTGCCAGATTAATTGAATCGGGGCAAAATGTAGACCTCGTGGCTGTTAGCCCAGGTGTGCCTTGGGATCGGCAAGAAGTTGAACAGGCGCGATCTCTTGGTATTGATACAATCGGTGAGATCGAACTTGCATGGCGATATCTTAAGCATATTCCTTGGGTAGGTATCACAGGAACTAACGGAAAGACTACTGTCACATCGCTGACAACGGCGATTTTTCAGGAGGCGGGGTTAAAGGCGATCGCCTGCGGCAATATTGGCTTTCCCGCTTGCGAAATAGCTTTACAGGTATTACAGCAAAAACTTAATCCTGATTGGATTATTGCCGAACTAAGCAGCTATCAGATCGAATCAGCAAAAACTGTCAAGCCCCAAATTGGTATCTGGACTACTTTTACTCCAGATCACCTCAACCGCCACTATACCCTTGATGCCTATCGCAATATCAAGGCTAGTTTAATCGATCAATCTGCCAACATAATCCTCAATGGTAATGATCCATATTTGGTGAATTTTGGTGCAGCAATGTGGCCGAAAGCGATTTGGACAGGGCTTGATGAACAGGTCGTCGAAGCGATCGCCGATGGCGCTTGTATTCATGAAGGATGGGTGAGATTTAGAGGTGAGTCTGTTTTTCCGATCTCCCATTGGCAGCTTTTGGGTAAGCACAATCGCCAAAATTTATTGATGGCGGTAGCGGCGGCAAAGCTAGCAGGGATTGACTCTAAACATATTGATCTTGCCATCTCTAGTTTCCAAGGTGTCCCACATCGCCTTGAACATATTTGCTTTTATGAAGGCATTGCCTTTATTAATGACAGCAAAGCTACCAATTATGATGCAGCAGAAGTGGGGTTAAGAGCTGTAAAACCTCCTGTCGTATTAATTGCTGGAGGTCAGCCGAAGCAAGGTGATGCGAGTGCATGGCTAGAGCAAATTCATCAAAGAGCGATCAGCGTACTATTGATAGGTGAGGCTGCGAACTTATTTGCCGAAATGCTCAAAGACACAGGGTTTAAAAACTATCAAATCGTAGAAACTCTCGAAAATGCGGTCAAACAGGCAGCCCATATTGCCCACAGTCGCGCCCATAATCACCCTAGCCAGCCTTTGCCAACTGTGCTATTCTCGCCTGCATGTGCTAGCTTTGACCAGTTTGCTAACTTCGAGCAGCGCGGCGATCGCTTCCGTCAACTTTGCCAAGAGCTTTGTCAAGAATTTCGCTAAGAATTTCGCCAAAATACACTCATGACCCCATCGCTTCAGCCCAGAGATCTTGCCACTATTAATCTATTCAAACGTCGAACAGTGCTGATCTGGATGATTCTGGCTCTGTCGATGATTGGTTTAATTGTGCGCTTAGTGTACTTACAGGTGATCACATCACCTGATTTACTCGACAAGGCTCGACGGCAGCAAATGTTTACTTTGCGACCATTTATTCCTCGTCGCACCATAACCGATCGCAAAGGTGCAGTTTTAGCTCTAGATCGCCCTGTCTACACATTATTTGCGCATCCTCATCTTTACAAAGAAAAACCTGAAGTGATCGCCGAAAAACTCGCGCCGATCCTCAGACGACCCGCAGATAAATTGCTCAGTATCCTCACTCGTGATACTACTTCTACTCAAGTGGAATATTGGCTATCTGAGGAAAATGCCGATCGCATTTTTAACTTGCGTTTAGATGGTTTAGATCTTATTCAACAGCGGCATCGACTCTATCCACAGCAGGATTTAGCGGCTGAACTACTTGGCTATGTGAATGTCGATCATCGAGGTCAAGCTGGAATCGAACTTAGTCAAGAAAAATTATTAGAGCGCACCGACCAAGCGCCATCAGTTGCCCAAGATGGCAATGGCAAGTTAATTCCTAACCGTATTCCTGCGGGAATGCTGCAAAGCGATCGCACTAGCTTGCAAATGACGATTGATTCGCGCATTCAACGCACAGCTCGGCAGATCCTCAAGCAACAGATGGTCAAGTTTGGCGCAAAGCGGGGTTCGGTGATTGTCATGGATGCTAGGGATGGTGGGCTGCTATCACTGGTGACTGAGCCAACGTATGATCCAAATCGTTATTACGAATCCGATGTCAAACTGTTCAAAAATTGGGCAGTTTCAGACCTGTATGAACCAGGCTCCACATTTAAACCACTGAATGTCGCGATCGCTCTCGAAGCAGGAGCGATTCAGCCAGACACTGTATTTAATGATGAAGGCGCTCTGACTATTGGCGGCTGGCCTGTGGCTAACTTTGACTACGAACAAGTCGGTGCGGTTGGTCCGCTCAGCATTAGCCAAATCCTTGAGCGATCGAGCAATGTGGGTATGGTGCATATCATCCAACGCATGAAGCCTTCGGTTTATTACGGTTGGCTAGAGCGGATTGGTCTGGGCGATATGTCTGGTATTGATCTCCCTGCGGAAACCTCCAGTACTCTCAAGCCGCAAGAGCAGTTCATTGAATATGTGATCGAGCCAGCAACGGCTTCTTTTGGTCAAGGTTTCTCACTCACCCCAATTCAGATGGTGCAATTGCAGGGCATACTCGCTAGTGGTGGGAAGTTACTCACACCTCATGTGGTCAAAGGTTTAATTAATGATGAAGGCGAAGAATATTTTCAACCGAAATTACCAACGCCTCGACAAGTCATTTCATCAGCCACTGCTCAGAGAGTTGTGGAAATGATGACTAATGTTGTCGAGAAAGGTACGGGTTTACCTGCACGTATTCCTGGTTATCGGATTGCTGGCAAAACGGGTACTGCTCAAAAGGCTTCAACTACTGGTGGGGGGTATATCAATGCTAAAATCACCAGCTTTGTTGGTATTTTCCCCTCGAAGGAGCCACGTTATGTGGTGTTGGCGGTAATTGATGAACCTGTTGGGGCAGATGCCTTTGGCTCTACTGTTGCGGCTCCCATTGTCAAGGCCGTAATCGAGGACATTATTGTCAGCGAAGGCATTCCGCCAAGTCATCCTGAAGAGGTTATCTCTAAAATACCAATTCTGCCTGAGCCAACAGCCACACCATCGCCATCGACTCAAGATGTAAAGCCTTCGCCAACCGCTTCTCCTAGCGCTGTACCTACACCACCTCGCGATCGCACATAAGAAAGCCCTGCACTCAAGTGCGGGCTGAGAGCTAAAACCCATTGAAACGGGTAGGTTTTGTCAAGCCACCTAAAGCGGCGCTTTGCGCCGCAAATCCCTTTTGGGTTTTAAGATTTGTTAAAATGTCGTAGGTTAAACAAATTTAGGAAATTGTAATGGCAAAGGTTGAGATTTATACATGGCGCATGTGTCCATTCTGTATAAGGGCAAAGCATTTGCTCGATAAGAAAAACGTCGAATATACAGAATACGTGATCGATGGAGACGATGCTGCGCGATCTGCAATGGTATCTAGAGGTTCTGATGGCAAGCGTTCTGTCCCACAGATTTTTATAAATGATCAGCATATCGGCGGCTGTGATGCCATTCATGCTCTGGACTCTAAGGGCAAGCTTGATGCGCTGCTAGCATAGTTAGTTTAAAGAGAGATCTCTCTTTAAGCAAAATAATAAAAAAAGCCTCGTGCAACGAGGCTTTTTTTATTATTTTGCAACTACCCGAATTACTTTTTCCGATCGCACTAAATCACTTTCACCCGCAAAAATCGAACGTCCTTGACTATTGGGCGATTCTAAAGGAATCGCACCCAAAGGCATTTGAACCGTTCTTAGACCAATGTCACCATCTTGACCGATCAAAAACGTGACTGGTAAATCTAGACGAGGCTTGGCGATCGCAGTCATGCTCACTAATCTATCGGCTCGCGATTGAAACTTGAAGCATTGCGAACCGATCGCACCTCTAATTGCAGATCGAATATTTGCTGCCGATATTCGTTTAGCGAAACCTTCAGCAGTAATTAAAATCAGTTCTGAATTAGGATTAGCTTGCAAATCCAAAACCGATACACCAATTTGCGTTTCCGAGCTGCCCAAACGCAAAGCTATATTTCCTGCGGCAGATCGCCCTACGGTAGGGATTTGAGTCTCATCGGCTTTGAGGCGTAAAATCCGACCTGCTGAGGTCGCGATCGCGAGGTCTTGCTCTAAACCGACGATATCTGCCCAGAAAAGTGAGTCGTCATCTTTGAATTTGGCGGCAATTAATCCCCTTGCAGTCATGTCGGCAAATTCTGAAAGCGGCGATCGCTTGATTTTGCCTTGATTAGACAGCAGGACTAAACCTTCCGTCGATTCGGCATTCTTTTCCCATACAAACTGCGACACGATGCGATCAGTGCTATCAGGCAATAGCGTGATTAGAGGAGTAGCCCGTCCTTTACCTTTGACAATTGGCACATTCGCAAGGGCAAGGGGAAATGCTCTACCTGAGCTAGTCATGACGACCATTTCACGATCGCTACGGGTGTCATAGGATGCGATCGTGACATCATCTCCCAAATCCGCAGATTGTGAGGCTCTGGAATTACTCTCAAAGCCTTTGATATAGCCCTTGTGAGTGAGTTGAACCGTCATATCCTGCGGTTCTGCAATGGGAATGTTTAACTCAGTTGTCAGTGAGATGAGAGGGACTTCTACGAGTTTAGGCTGCTTATTTGTTGCTTTAGGGGATTTGCGATCGCTTGTTTTCTCAGTAGTTTTCTCAGCTACGTGCCCAGTCTCAAGGGTTTGTTGAATCTGAAGAGCATCCTCAGATTTTTTGGACTTGGCACTTTTAGAGTTAGCACTTTTAGAGGTTGCTTTTGGTGTCTCTGAAGCCTCTATATCAGGACTTGGAGAGTTATTGCTTGGCGAATTGAGGCTTTGTTGATTGCCTAATAAATCCCATACGAGACGAGTTCGTCGTTGATCGCTATGCCTTTTTTTGTGATCACGCAATTCTTTTTTGAGATATTTCATCAATTCGCGGCGATCGCCTAGCAATCTCTCTAACCGAGCAACTTGTTGCTGCAAAGTTTCTAACTCTTCGCGGATCTTTTGTTGCTCAATGGCAGTGATCCGACGCAAAGGCATAGAGAGTATGGCTTCGGCTTGGGTTTCTGACAGTGAAAATTCTGTTTGTAGATCAGTTTTAGCTAGAGCACTATTATTTGCAAATCGTAAAATCCTGATTAGGCGATCGATATCTTGGAGAACGATTACTAGTCCTTCTAATAGATGCGATTTCTCCTGTGCTTTCTTCAGTTCATATCGGAAGCGCTTAGAAAGAGTTTCTTCCCGAAAAGATAGAAATTCTTGCAACAGCTCACGCAAGCACATCTGCTTTGGTAGCGAACCTTTGAGCGCTAAGAGAATTACGCCAAAATTTGATTGCAGTGCGGTTTGGCGATATAGCTGCTCGATAATTACTTCAGGCGAAACATCTTTTTTTAGTTCAATGACAACTCGCATTCCTGCGCGATCGCTCTCATCACGAATATCCGAGATTCCCTCGATTTTGCCATTGTTCACCAATTCAGCAATTTTCTCGATCCATGCTGATTTATTTACTTGGTAAGGCAACTCAGTAACAATAATTGCTTGTTTTTGCCGTTTACCTGTACCTTTGCCGCCAAACTGCTCAACTGCCGCCACCCCACGTATCGTGACGCTACCGCGCCCAGTTAAGTATGCCTCACGCACACCATCCTGATTCATAATGATCCCACCTGTAGGAAAATCAGGTGCGGGGATTAAGCTCAGTAACTGTTCATCAGACAGATTAGGGTTATCGATTAAGGCGATCGCGCCATCGACCACTTCACTCAAATTATGCGGCGGAATATTTGTCGCCATGCCAACGGCGATCCCCGTGGAGCCATTGAGCAATAGCATCGGTAACTGGGCAGGCAAAACCGCAGGTTCCTGCTCAGAGCCATCAAAGTTATCGACAAAATCAACAACATCTTCTTCGATCTCGCCCAGCAATGCCTCATTGCCGATCGCAGCCAATCGACATTCGGTATAGCGCATGGCAGCCGCAGGGTCATTATCGACCGAGCCAAAGTTACCATGTCCTGCTAGTAACGGATATCGACTCGAAAAGTCTTGTACCAAACGCACTAGAGCATCGTAAACCGATTGATCCCCGTGAGGGTGATATTTGCCCAATACATCCCCGACAACACGAGCACATTTACGAAATGGACGCTCTGGTACGAGTCCAAGCTCATGCATAGCATAGATAATCCTGCGATGCACAGGTTTAAGTCCATCACGGGCATCGGGCAAAGCACGACCGACAATGACGCTCATCGCATACTCTAGGTACGATCGCTGCATTTCTGTATGCAATGAGGTCGTTATGATATTTCCCCCGTTAGACTCCAACCCGAAATCTAGCTGTTGCTGCCCTTGCTTTGCCATAAAATCTACGAACGCTGTACAAGATAATCACGATACTTGAAAACAATGTAACAGCAAAACCAAGTCCTGTAGTGAATTTATCCCAAAGCTAAAAATGGCTACGCCATTTTTAGCTTTGAAAAACCTGACTGTTTTTTGGTTTTATAGCCTTAGCCACTTGTATCAGGACAAATAGTGTGAGGTGGCGCGAAGCGCCGCCTCACACTATAAGAATGGCAACAGCTATAAATTACAAAAAAAAGATAGGAGGTGCTTTGCACCTCCTATCTTTTTTTATTTTTCAGTCATTCTCCATACTCCGTCCCAACTATCTTCAGGAGGATTGAGCAAGAAGTGCTGACAACGAGTGATATGGATATTTGCAGCTTTATTGTGATTGTCTAACTCTAAGACTTCTGCAAACTCAGCTACAGCTTTACTAAACTTACGAGCGAGGTAATGCTCGCGAGCTGTATGGTAATGCTCAATTATTTGAGTTTGGATTGGACTGAGGGGATCAGATTTTAAACCGATTAATTCATAGACACTAACGGGCTGATTTTTTCCCTTGACTTGAATGCAATCCAGTTCACGTACCCAGATGCGATCGCTACAAAATTTGTAAGTAGTCTCGCTAATGATCGCATCTGTTCCATATTGCTTACTTGCACCCTCCAGACGTGAACCCAAATTAACGCCATCACCGATCGCCGTAAATTCCATCCGTCGCGTAGAGCCAATATTGCCGCTAATCACCGTATCGGAGTTAATCCCAATACCGATGCGGATCGTTGCCATATCGAGTTCTTTTTGATTTTGAGGCTTCAATTGCTCGATGCGCTTGATATTAAACTCTTTTAAACGATGGCGCATATCGATCGCAGTTTGGACAGCCATCCATGCATGATCGGGAATAGGCAAAGGCGAACCAAACACCGCCATAATTGCATCACCGATATATTTATCCAGCGTGCCTTTGTAGTTAAATACTGCCTCTACCATTGTTTCAAAATATTCATTCAGCATCATTACTACATCTTCGGCGGCGAGAGATTCTGTAATCGTGGTATAGCTGCGAATATCCGAGAATAAAACTGAAACTTCTTTGCGATCGCCACCCATCTTGGCATCACCACCAGCTAAAAGCTGTTCGGCTAGTTCTTGGGTCATGTAGCGATACATCGTGCTCTTGAGGCGCTTTTCTTGACTGATGTCTTCCATCACTACTAGTGCGCCATGCACGCCTTCGCCTTCGTTACCTTCGGACATGGTATTGATCGAAATATTGATGCTGTGCTGTTCACCATCGGTAGAGCGCAGAGTCTGATCGGGATAATATTGCTTGCGACTTTTTTCGTCACTACCTTCTAGACTATTGTCAAACCATCTAGTGAAGTTAGCTTTCTCGATGTTGATTAGTTCATATACAGATTTGCCTTCTAGCAAGGACTCTCCGACACCAAGCAAAGCATAGGCGCGTTCATTAGCAGCAATAATCTTGCCATGTTTGTCGGTAGAGATCACACCATCTGAAAGACTACGCAAGATATCTTTTTGCATTTGCTGTTCTTGCTTGACCTTAGCAAATAACTTGGCATTTTCCAGCGCAACACCTGCTTGGACATTGAAGACTTTCATGAATTCTTCATCATTGCTATTAAAGCTTGCCTTAAACCGTTGAGGAGACGCTGGCCATGTGGTGGGATCGTATTCAGGAAAATCGCCACGCTGGACTTTGTTAACTAATTGCGTAACCCCGATTAGGTCTTTATTAGAGTTAAAAATTGGCATACAAAGAAGGCTACAGGTACGATAGCCATTTGCTTGATCAAATTTTTTGGAGTTAGCAGCATCGGGATGTTCGTAAAGGTCAAAGGGAATATTTAAGACTTCACCAGTAGTTGCAACTCGTCCTGCAAATCCTACGCCCATGGGGACGCGCAATTCCTTAGTTAGTCCATATTGATCAACAATTTGTGTCCAGAGATCATTGCGATCGCGATCAATTAGCCACAGTGTACTGCGATCGGCATTCATCAATAATTTGGCTTCGTCCATAACCTTTTTAAGGGTTGCTTCAAGATCCAAACTTTGCCCTAAAGACATCGCAGCTTTCATTAGAGCATCGGCGGCGCGTTGTTTTTGGGCAGCCGAATAAAAAGCTTGAGAGCTTTCTAAAATTAGGCGCATTGATGGGGCGAACTGAGCAAATAATGCTTGATCTTCTTCAGTAAAACCAATTCTATCTACGCCATCTTCAAGAGAACCCTTGGGATCATTAATCCGTAATTTATTGATTAACTGCACCACAGCAACTAGTTGATCGTCATCGTTCAAAAGTGGCATGGAAAGCATAGAGTAGGTGCGATAACCTGTCCGCTCAAATTGCTTTTTAGCTTGAGTTGATCGCGGATCATCAAAAAAATCAAAGGGAATATTTACGATGTGACCATAGGTAGCAACTTCACCTGCAATGCTGGTCGGTTCGGTTGAAATCCGAATTTCAATATTTTTGCCATCTTCACCAGCCACATTTGTCCATAATTGGTTTTTATCGGCATCTAATAAAAAAATTGTGGTGCGATCGGCTGAAAGTAGCTCACCAATTTTGCCGCGAATCGCTTGCAGCATTTCATCAAGAATGACATCGAAGTCGGTGTTAAGCATTCCGAGGGTTTGATTAACGATCCGCAATCTTTGCTCAACATCACTAACAACTTGACTGAATTTTTCGGGTGTAAGCGGAGCAAGAACCGAGGCGAAATTACCTCCACTGGTTACCGCTAAAGCACTAGAACTCCTGTCAGAACTATCTGGGAAACTAGATAAAGCTGGGACTGTACTGTTGTGCTTAGCAGACGGAAATTCGCTTGAGGATTCGCTCTCTGCAATTACATCAATCGTAGCGATAGTATCCATGGATGGTATGCGAGAAGGGGATGATGGTGTCATATCAGCACTAAAATTTCGGTTAGTCCTAACTTTTTAAGAGTGTTGATGCTTATCGAATCACTCTTGTTCCACTTGCAAAGTTATTCTTGAGTTTATGCAAAGCCAATTTTTGTCAAATTGAAAAAATTATCTTAGCACCCCTAAGATTGCGATCGCAAACCTAGAAACTATAGATAGTGGGAATTACCGCCTATAAACCAAAATCAGCAAGGTTGCGCCCCTGCGGGGCGTAACCTTGCTGATTTTGGTGATTTACCTGAGACGATCAGGGTTGATTCGAGTTTGGATCATTTCAAATAAGCGATCGCAGACAGTTTCGCTTGATTCATCAGCAGTAACCATGATTGAAATGTCAGCTTGAGCATAGCGATCGCGTCGTTGACGATAGATATCATTGAGGGTTTGTAATGGATCGGCAGTCTGCAAAAGAGGGCGTTGTTCAGATGCAGTTTTGAGACGCTTGTGCAAAGTTTCAATCGGTACATCAATCCAAATAACAATACCATCGTGGAGATGTGACCAATTAAGCGATCTCATGACAATGCCACCACCTGTGGCTACGACTAGGCGGGTATGGGCGGAAACTTGAGAAAGTACCTGCTGTTCAAGATCGCGAAAAGTATTTTCACCATCATTGGCAAAAATTTCAGGGATTGGTTTCCCTGCACATTGTTCAATCAGTGGATCTGTATCTAAGAAGTTGTAACCAAATTTTTTGGCTAAGTGTTTGCCGACAGTGCTTTTACCTGCACCCATCATTCCAATCAAAAAAATATTCGTTCCGTTGAGCATTTGCCTATATCTAGAATTTGTGATGGGTATTGACACAAAGTGAAGAAAATCCCTGTAGGGGCAGGTTTTGGAAGAAATCTATGGGTAAACCATAGATTTCTTCCAAAACCTGCCCCTACAAATGGGTATATTTTCTTTTGAAAATCTCCTAAAGCAATATTCTCACAGCAGCAGGGTTTGTAATTAGCACTTATGCTTTTTCAACCAGAGATTGCTATAAAATTTTTATTGCTGTCTTGACGCTTATGGTAAAACTGTACGCTTAAGATACTTTAAGATTAGATTTTTGAGAGTACGTTGTGAATGCTGAACTATCGCACAGTCTTGTCTAGCAAAAGTTTGCCAAAAAACTTGTTGTTAGGTTTAGGAATTGTTAGTGTTGCCGCGATCGCAAATAGTTTATTTGCGCTAGAACATGACTGGCATTTACTGAGCATAACCACGCTAATGATCGGTAGCACACTTTTGTTTGTGAATGTGCGAAGAAGCTTTGCTTCAGGAATAGAGCAGCCAGTAGTCATTGATCGCAGTTATTTATTTAAAGAATTGCAGCAAGCGCAAAAGGCGATCGCTAAAATTGCTAATCCTAGTAAACGCACAAATTTAGAAGAACAAGCACAACAAATTACCAGTAATTTACAAAAAAATCATTTTCGGATCGTTGTTTTTGGTACAGGCTCCGCAGGTAAAACTTCAGTAATCAATGCTTTGTTGGGACGCAAGGCAGGTAAAACTGGTGCAGTAATTGGCACGACGATCGCCCGTCAAGAATATGCTTATCAAGGGATCGACTTTTCGCCCGTTGGCATTACGCCGATTCATACTGAAAACAAAGTAAAGCGTCAAATTTCTTTGCTGGATACATCTGGAACGCAAGAAATGGGCGCTATGGGGCAACAGAGAGAACTAGAAGCATTGCAAATAGCCCAGAATGCCGATCTAATGATTTTTGTGACGGTCGGAGATTTAACAAATAGTGAATATCACGAACTAGATCGTCTTGCAGGATTGGGTAAGCGTGTAATTCTGGCGCTTAATAAGACAGACTTATATTTGCCAAGCGATCGCAAACATGTTTTAGCTAAACTGCAAGAACGCACCCAGCATTTTTTAGCATCTATGGATATTGTGGCGATCTCCGCTCAACCTAGCCCGATTAAGGTGCGTCAATATGCCAATGCTGAAGCTTCTGATCGTCATGAAGCAAGCCAAGAATGGTGGGAAGATGTACCACCCGATGTGAAGCCATTGAAAGAACGTATCGAAGAAATTCTTTCTAACGAGTGGGAAGATTTACTAATTCACAATACCCACCTGCAAATCAAAACTTTGCTGCAAGAAATCAATGGCACAATTCATCACGAACGCCGCCAAGATGCCGCCACAATCATCAGTCGCTATCAATTAATTACTGCTACTACAGTCTTTGCTAACCCCATCCCCGCGATCGATTTACTGGCTGGAGCCGCAATTAATACGCAGATGTTGATCGATCTCGCCAAAATCTACGATCGCCCCCTAAATTTTAAACAAGCACAGCAATTTGGTCTAACCATAGCGCAGCAATTAATACAACTTGGTTGTATTGAAATAACGACTTCCGCGATCGCCTCTTTCTTTAAAGTTAATGCGATCACCTATGCGATCGGTGGCTCTATGCAAGCAGTTACCGCCGCATATCTAACCCATATAGGTGGTATGAGCTTTGTGGAATATCTAGAGCAGCAACCTGAAACTCAATCTGCAATTAGCTCTAATCCTGCGATGATCAAAAAACTGCAACAAATAAGTCAAAAGACTTTTACAGCGTTACAAGGCGATCGCTTTTTTGTTGATTTTATAACTAGTATTTCTAGCCGTATGTCTGTTATGGCTATCGCTAAGTAAAAAACAGTTACAGAGTTGCGGCGCAACTCTGTGAATTAAGCACAAAAAAGAGGACGGTGCGTTACACCGTCCTCTTTTTTGTGCTTAATTACAAATCGCCACTGTTCGCTGATAACAAAAAGATGATGACGGGACCAGAAATGACAATCAGAGCCAAGCAGGTCAATTGAAAAATCAGCTGAAAATTAATGCTGGAAAATAGGGAGGTTACGAAGTCCATGGCAGTTTTCTTAAATATGATTTATTAATCAAACAAAATTCTAGGGATATTCTAGCAAGCATCGCTACTCAAAAAATCTTTAAAACCCAGAAAATTAGAGAGAGGTACTTTGCGCCTCTCTCTAATTTTCTGGGTTTTGGGCAAACCAAAAATCGGTTTTGATAAAGAAGCGCTATCATTTGAAGTATATTCACAATATTCACAATTGGTAAGAGTTATACCTGTGCGTTATCGAATTTGGTTGCTGGCAATACTTGCATCAGTTAGCGTTGGAGCCTCTCCAGTACGCGCTCAAGCTCTTCTGCCCCATACAACAAGGATTAATTTTGGTAATTTAGAAGAGCAAGCGCTCAATTTGGCAAGGGAAGCTGCACAACTTGCTCAATTTGAGCAGTACGAATTAGCTTTACCTCGTGCTCGTCTAGCTGCACAACTAGCACCTAAAGCTTTTCAAACTCAAGGTATTCTCGGCAGTATTTATCTCCGTAAAGAGCGATATGCCGAAGCGATCGCCTCTTTAACTTTGGCTCATCAACTCAAAAAAGACGAGCCAACGATCTTATTTAGTTTGGGGGCAGCCTATCTCCGTAATAAAAATTATCCTGAAGCAATTAGTAATCTCAAACAGGGCTTAACCCTTGAGCCAAAAGCTGCTACGGCAATGTTTGATCTTGGTAACGCTTACTTTTTGACTAAACGTTACGACGAAGCAGTTACGATCTATAACGATGTTCTAGTTATTGACACCAAATTTTGGGCAGCGACCAATAACATCGGTCTAGTTGAGTATGAGCGCGGCAATGTCGATCAGGCGATCGCAAAATGGCAAAGCTCTCTCAAGCAAGCTGAAAAAGTCGAATTTCTCGCCGCTGAGCCAACCCTCGCTCTTGCTAGTGCCTTTTATCGCAAAGGCGATCGCGATAAAGCAATTCAGCTAGGCGTTGAAGCGATGAAAATCGATCCTCGCTATGGCAAAATCCCCTATCTAGTGGAAAATCTCTGGGGCGATCGCTTAATTGCTGATGTGAAAATAGTCTTGTCGCAACCTCAAGTCAAGCAAATTTTAGATGAGAGTGACCTCTCTACACGTCAAGTTCCTAAAGTTCGTCGCAATTAAAGCCTCCAGCGCAAAGCGCTATAAAAAATAAAACAGCGCACTTTGTGCGCTGTTTTATTTTTTGGATTGGACAGAATTTCTAATTATTCGCTACAACCGCATTAACTTTAACTTCGGAAAGCGAGGGGAAATTAGATTTCACCGCGAAAGTTTCTACATTTTTTGCGATCGCAACTTGCTCATGAGCGAGACGCATTTGCGAATTGATGGCTGTTGTCGTTGCATCGTATAGATTGGTTGCCATTTTGGGATAAGCACCGATCGCAATGACTGGTACTAAGAAGCAAACCGCAATAAATACTTCGCGAGGTCTAGCATCACTAAAATCGGCTTCGCTAGGCAAAACGCAACTCGTACCAAAACAAACTACTTCCTGATTACCTTGTGCCTTGAGACTGATATCAGAGATATCACAGGTAGGATTGATATCACAGGTCGGATTGGCATCGGAGGCGTAGAAAATCTGACGCAACATTGAGAGCAGATAGATCGGTGTCAGGATCACGCCAACTGCGGCTAAAAATACAGTTGCAGTTCGGAAAGTGGAGCTATAGACATCACTGGAAGTCATACCCACAAAGATAGCAATTTCACTAGCAAAACCACTCATTCCAGGTAGAGCAAGAGATGCTAAAGCCCCAACGGTAAATAAAGCGAACACCTTAGGCATTACTTTGCCGATATAGCCCATCTCATTCATTAACATCGTGTGGGTGCGATCGTAGGTAACACCAGCGAGGAAGAACAAGACGGAAGCAATCAGACCGTGAGAAAGCATTTGTAACATCGCACCACTGATTCCTAAATCAGTGAAAGATGCGATGCCGATCAACACAAATCCCATATGCGAAACCGACGAAAAAGCGAGGCGACGCTTCATATTAGTTTGAGCAAACGAATTCACCGCACCATAAACAATATTAATCACACCTAGCATTGCTAAAACTGGAGCGAAATAAACATGGGCATGATCGAGTAATCCCATATTTAGGCGGATTAATCCATAACCACCCATCTTTAGCAATACACCTGCCAAAATCATCGATACAGGTGAAGAAGCTTCACCATGAGCATCTGGAAGCCAAGTATGGAGAGGGAAAATAGCCAGCTTGACACCAAAAGCAATTAGCAAACCTGCATAAAGTGGAAGCTCTAGAGCCAGTGGGAAATCCTTTAGGGCTAGCTCAGCCATGTCAAAAGTCAAGTTGTTGCCATATAGCGCCATTGCTAAGCCAGCAACTAAGATAAAGATGGATGCGGCGGCAGTATAAAGCAAAAATTTTGTGGCTGCATACTGACGTTTCTGACCTCCCCAGATCGAAACGAGCAGATAGACAGGAATTAGCTCAACTTCCCACATGATGAAGAACAGCAGTAAATCTTGGGATACAAATACACCGATTTGCGCGGAGTACAGCACCAACATGAGAAAGTAAAACAGACGCGGTTTGATATTAACTTGCCATGCGGCAAAGATGGAGAGCGTGGTGACAAATCCTGCAAGCAGCACTAGAGGTGCGGAGATGCCATCGACTGAAACTGCCCAACTAAGACCTAATTGGGGTATCCAAGTGTACTTTTCCGCGAGTTGAAATGTCGCGTTGCTCGGATCGTAGTTCTTCCAGAAGGCATAGCACATCAATATAAAGTCAGCGATGCCTACGCCTAATGCATACCAACGTACTGTTTTGCCTTCTTTATCGGGCAGTATGGGTATGAGTAAGGAAGCTACGAGGGGCAGCAGGACGATCGCGGTAAGCCAAGGAAATTGGGCTAATGTCATGTCTAATGAGTCTAAATACTTACCAAGGAGAATGTTAAGTATTGTACTAAACTTTATAAATTTTTAAGCATTATTCTTTTCGATGATGATCATTTGTCGTGATGCTATACCAATTCACAAAAGTGTGACAACACTTCTGTGAATTGGTATAGCAGACCCCGTAAGGGTTTTAAAAACACAAAGTGGCGTAGCCACTTTGTGTTTTGGTATTATAGCTATCGCCAGCCAAAGAGTGTCAGAGCTGGAATGAATCGCCGCCTCTCACTCTTTGGCTTCTAAAAAAAACTGTCCAATTACGCCGACAAGTTGTTCTAGTTCTATGGGTTTACTGAGATATTGATTCGCACCCGCTTCGAGGCAAAGCTCTTGATCGCCTTGCATAGCTCTTGCTGTTAGAGCAATGATCGGTACTGTGGCAAGTTTCGGTTCAGCGCGAATCAGTCGAGTTGCTTGTAGCCCATCCATTACAGGCATTTGAATATCCATCAGGATAATGTCTGGCTGGTGAGTTTTTGCCATAGAAACGCCTTCTTTACCATTTTTGGCTAAAACTACTCGATATTCATAAGCGCTTAAATAAGATGTGAAAGTCTGAATATTAGCTTCATTGTCTTCGACAAGTAGGATGAGCGGCGCGATCGCATTTTTTGACTTGGCGGTGGGTAGTGAGAATGGCGTGATTAGCTCAGGCGATCGCGTAGTAGATATGGACATTTGATAGGGTAGAGCCACGGTAAATGTACTCCCTTGATCGATCGCACTTGTGACCATAACCTGACCATCATGGAGTTCAGCAATCTGCTTAACCATTGCTAGCCCCAATCCAGTCCCTTCATATTGACGATTTAGTCCACTGTCAAGCTGGACAAAGGGTTGAAATAGTCGGTGTAAATCTCTACTAGCAATGCCAATCCCTGTATCAGTAACTTGAAAAAGAATCATGGGCAAATCTTGATCCTTTAATTGACTGGGAACAGTGGCTTCACCTTCCCATGTTTCACCACAGCCAACGGAAACCAGAAGACTGACTTTCCCATTTTTGGGTGTGAATTTTACAGCATTGACCAAGAGGTTAATTAAAATCTGTCTGAGGCGGCGCTCATCGACCAAAATATTGCTGATACTCGGGGCGATATTGCTATAAACTTCTACACGATTTTGAAATGCTTGCTGCTTGACGTATACCAAACTAGAATCACAGACATTTTGGACTGAGACAGATTCAAGGTCAAGTTCCACTTTGCCTGACGAAATTTTTGATAGGTCAAGAATGTCATTAATCAGTTCTAGTAGATGTCGTCCTCCTTTTCTAATGGCGGTCAGCGCTTTCTGTTGACGTTCATTTATTGAGCCTAACATTTCCTTTTGCAATATTTCTGACATGCCTAAAACCGCAGTGAGTGGGGTGCGGAGTTCATGGCTCATGTTGGCGAGAAATTCATCCTTGAGTCTTGTCGCTTTAATTAGTTGTTCATTGGTTTGGAGTAGTTGTTCTTCGACTTCTTTGCGATCGCTAATATTAAAATTAACCCCGATGATCCTTTGAGCTTCGCCTTCCGCATCTCGCAATACAGTTCCATAGGAGTGAATAAAATGGATACTTTGATCGGGACGGATGATCCGAAACTCAGACTCATATTTTCCCTGTTTGAGGATGGCTTGCTGGAGAGATGATTCGGCAGCAACACGATCTTCAGGATGTAGAGCGCTTGCCCAAACATTGTAGAGATCAAGGTCAGAACTTTCTGTGACCGCATATAGTTCGTGCATTCGTTCATCCCAATGGATGATGTTCTCGGCAATGTCCCATTCCCAACAACCGATCTCTCCAGATTTTAGCGACAAGGTGAGGCGCTCTGATAGTCTTGCAAGTTCTGCTTCGCGGTTTTGAAGTTGACTTGTATGTTTCTGGAGGTTTTGCAGGAGTTCTTGTTGTTGTTGTTGCGATCGCGCTAGTTGCTGGTTGATAGCGATGCGATCGCGGACTTGACTGACGCTGATACAGAGAGAAACTGCGGTGATGTCTCTTTTTTCGAGATAGTCAGTCGCCCCTAGTTTCATTGCTCTTACGGCGGTCTGTTCGTCACCTTGACCTGTCAAAACAATCACAGGTAATCGTTGTTCATTGCTCCCTTCACTAAAAGCTTCCAGAAACTCTAGTCCATCTCCATCAGGCAATTTCACGTCTAGCAGTACCATCTCAGGGCTTTGCGATCGCCACATTTCTAGCCCATCTTCTAGGTTTTCCGCCTCAATGATTTCATAGGTATAGTCTGTATCCGATTGTAGATAGCGGATATAGGTATCGCGATCGATATCGGAATCGTCCACAATCAAAATTCTGGTTAAAGTTTTGATCGAAGTTGAGGGCGAAATTTGGACAGGTAGCTCCTCGACATCGCTTTTCTTTAACAATGGAGGTGTGCATGTAGGATTACGCAAAGCAGTCATAGGCTCAGGTGATGAATTGTCCATAACTAGGTAAAATCGTGAGTTGGAACCAAGTTTGAAATATAGTTTGCACAGTCTGCTGCATTGCTAAAACGCCCATCGGCTTGAGCATGTAAGAATTTGCGCCATATCGGTAACAAGTTTGAATATCGTGAGCGCTACTAGAAGTAGTCAACACAATAATTGGAATCATTTGTAGATGGGAAGTTTGCTTAGCCTTTCTGATGATGTCGCGTCCGTCAGTACCAGGAAGGTTTAGATCGAGTAGGATGCCAACGGGCAGAGGTGCATTTAGGTTTTGATAATCTCCTTGACGAAATAGATAATCTAACGCTTCATCCCCATCTTCAAATCGTAAAAACTTATATTGCGATCGCAGAAGTGAATCGAGATTTTGAGTGACCCGTAAAAAAGTATAGAAATCTTCATCACTATCTTCAACAATCATGATTACAGGATGAGTGAGGTCATCCCAAGCTGAAGTCAATAGCCTTGACGGTTCAGTCTTCATTGGGTGACCTCTCTGTTTTGAATTGGTAACGCAAAGGAAAATGTAGTTCCTTTGCCAAAGGTGGATTCTACTTGGATTTGACCGCCATGACGCTCGACGATCTTTTTAACAATGGTTAACCCTGCGCCAGTGCCACCTCCATATTTAGTAGATGCATGTAATCTCTTGAAGATGCGAAACACAGATTCTAGATGCTTTTCACGAATGCCGATGCCATTGTCGCGCACATAAAAAGTAAAAATGTTATAGGGCTGTCCATCGGATTCAATCCAGCTAATTTCCGCCCATTTTTCAGGCTGATTATTGTACTTAAAGGCATTAGAAATTAAATTAGTAAATACTTCTTCGATCAAAACGCGATCGCCAAATACAGTTGGTAGCGATCGGGGAATGCGAATCTTGCAGTTGACCCATTGGGGATTCATGCTAAATAATTCGGTCACATTCCGCAATAATAGATTGAGATCGATCGAGTTCATTTGCAACTCTTGTCTGCCTAAGCGGGAGAATTTCAACAATGATTCGATCAGTAATTCCATGCGAGTTGTCAGCCGTACCAGCGTGTGCAGCTTTTCAGCGCCTTCACCCTGCAAGATTTCGCCATAGTCATCTAACAAAAAAGTAGCGTAGTTGTGAATACCGCGCAGGGGTTCTTTCAAATCATGGGAAGCGATGTAAGCAAAAGCATCTAGTTCGTTATTGATCCGTTCTAGTTCCAAGTTGATGTTGGTAAGTTCACCTGATTGACGTAACACGATATCGATGATGGCTCGTCGCAATTCGATTACTGCTTCTATTTCACAGTGGAGCCAATGGTTAGACTTTCCACTGACTATCTGTTGCCAAGCCTCAAAAGACTTACGCGGAAATATTGTCAAGCTGCCATCCGATTCTATTTGATTGGGTTTATCAGGATTGCCAGCCCAAGTCACTGTCTGCAATATCTCAGGGCGGAACCAAAGGATATATTGACTCTGGGTTTCTGAAATTGCCACCGCAAGGAGACCACTAGCGACATTTTTGTATTCTTCTGCGATCGGATAGACACTAGACAAACTATCAGTAACAAAAATATCTTGCTTAAATAGATGACGTAGCCAAGGAAGCAAAGTCCTCATCGCTTCTTGATTAGGGGTTTGACCAATCAAGATGATGTCGTCGCCATCACATACCGCCACGCCAGAAGCACCTGTCAAATTTAACAAAGCTTCGTGGTCTGAGACGATCTCTTCCACAAAATTGGTGCTGGTTACTTTGGTCAGACGTTCTACAAATTGACCTTGGATTTCCTTTAGATGCAATTTGTAGTCGAGGTCTTCGTTACTTTCTTTAGTAACTAACTCTGTTGACATTAATTGTCCCAAAAATTCACAGACGGTGCGAATTTCATAGGGCACAAGTTTAGGAGTGAGGTGGTGACAGGCAATCAATCCCCAAAGCTTCTGCTGCTGAATGAGGGAAACTGACATTGAGGCAACAACGCCCATATTTTTGAGATATTCAATATGTAGTGGTGATACTGCTCGCAAGCCGCAATAGCTCATGTCAAGGGGATCTGAAGAGGTTTTATCGGTTGCGACTAGCCCTATCTGCCGATAATTTACATCTGGAATCAAACGTAGCCAATTAAGGGTATAAAGATACTTAGCCTGCTTAGGAATGTCAGAGTCAGGATAATGCATTCCTAAAAAGGATTCTAAATCATCCTGTTTAGATTCGGCAATCACTGTACCATCGCCGCCTTCATTAAAGCGATAGATCATTACCCGATCAAATCCTGTCAGTTCGCGCATTTCCTTAACTACTAAGTCACATAATGCAGACAGATTTTGCGTCGTCTGCATTTTTGCCAAAGTAACTTTGATATGGCGGTAAAATTGAAAGAAATCACTCTTAGATATTGATTCTACTGGTTCTAATTCGAGTACAATCTCACCACTAGGAGCACGATGGACAACTCCATTAAAGGGACATACGATACCATCAGCATTAGCAATCGAAAGATTCAATGGATTAATATGCTCAAAGCTATGATCCAGACAGCCTCTAATCGATTCGATCAGTCCACCGTGATCGCTTCCAATAAAATTAGCTAAGGGGCGATCGAGCAATTCTGTCACTGGCATTCCCAAAATCTCGGGAGCATTTTCACTCACTCGAGTAATTCTCAAATCTGTTTCAGCCAGAGTTAGTAGTAAGCCTTGTGGTTGAATATAGTTGGGAATATGAATAGGTTCGCGATCGCAGTTGGTCAGATTAACTGTGTCGAGCTCATTAATCTTATCCTTGGCAATTTTTATCGGAATCTGGTTCATCAACTAATATCCTTATGCCAAGTCTTTTCCTTGGATACATCCATAAATACTTATGAATGTTGATAATAGTGAAAGTTTATAACTTTAGCCAGAAAGCAACCTGTTTTCTTAAGATCGCAAAGCTTACGAATAGACGGCGCGTCGCGCCGCCTATTCGTAAGAATTTATTTAAACAACGAGGGTAAATACCCCGCCGCTCTGCGGCGTAAGATAAAAGAATGAGTGAGTACATACACAAAAGTCATAACGTAACGATATTGCTATACCACCTAGTATTTCCAGCAAAGTATAGAAAAGCCGTATTCGATGAGCAAGTCGATGAAATTTAGCGGGAAGTGTGTTTAGACATAGAGAAACGATATGAGATTAAATTTGTAGAAATAGGTGTGGATAAAGATCATGTACATTTTTTAGTGCAGTCAGTACCAACGTATAGTGTGACCAAACTAGTAACGATGATAAAGAGTCTGACAGCAAGGGAAGTTTTTAAGAGATGTCCTCAAGTAAAACAAAAGTTATGGGGAGGAGAGTTTTGGAGTGATGGATATTTTGCAAGTACGGTAGGAAGGCAGGGAGATGAAGATATGATAGCTAGTTACGTAAAGAATCAAGGAAAGGAATATCTCAAGTTGCACAGAGGGATGAGCAACTGAGTCTTTTTTGAGTCTGATACCCCGTCCGCTCGCGGCGGGGTAGTTCATTCACTTAGCCAACTAAAAATGGTTTCTACCGTTAGTTTTAAATCACCAGCAAGTATTACCAGTGTTTTGTGGCGCGGCAAAGCCGCGCCACAAAATCATTTCCTTCGAGGACGACGAGCCGATCGCTTAATTGGTGGTTCATCTTGATAAGGCTCTTGATATGTATCTGGACGATCGCCATAATCATCATCATTATTCCAATCATCAAAATTGTTAACATCGCCTTTATAAGCACTTCTGGGCGGATCTAACGGTTCAGCATAGGGATCTGTGTAGGGGCGATCATATTCACTTTCATAATTAGAGCCAAAATCAAAATCTTGTGGTGGACGAGATTTTGTCCGAGGACGACGCTTTTGTTTTGGGGTTGGTTTAGAACGAGGAGCGCTATAGTCATCTTCATAAAGATCGCGATCTTGACGACTTTGATAAATCTTGGTGGCTTGTTGTCCTGCTTGATTAAAAAGTTTGCCTAATTTTTGATCGATCGCAAATCCTTTACGACTTTGAATGGAGATGGTACTACTAATGCGATCGTGAAAGGCTTGGCGTTTCTCGTTATCAACGATCGCAAAGGCTGCATCAGCAACAAAAGGAATCCATGCAAATACGATCAGCGTAGAAGTGATTGTCTCGATGAGAAATAGCGAGCAAACAAATACAAAAATCTCACGCTTAAAAAACGCTCCAAATCCAGCCGTTTTCCCATATTCAGCATCAATGACCCGAATACTCATCAGCCATCTACCAAAGCTTTGACCTTGAGCGCGTGCCGCGATAAATACGCGAAAGACAAACCAAGTCACCAAAAATGTGATGAAGCGTAAAGGACTAGATGAGGTGACTGATAGCAGAGACAAAGTTAGCTCCGATATAAACCAACAACTTAAAAAGTCTATGATTAGCGCTCCGAGTCTTTGGTTGACTGAGGCAAGAGGATAGCGGCTGTAAGCTGGCTCGAAGTCCATTTTGGGGAATTTTATGAAGAGACGTGATGAATTGGCAAATATGGCGACAATGCGAGAGTATTTCGCGATCGCTCGTCTTATTTTAATCTTATATATTAGTACTTACGCAAATAAACCAATAACTCAAGCTACGGCGCGATGCGCCGCCTTAATCTTTCTAGAAAAAAAGCATATTGTGAGCAAGTCCCAAATCCAACTAGCGATCGCGATCGGTAACACCAGAATTAAGGCATTTGTTTTTGATCGCGATCGCCAAATTCTTGAAGAATATGCCTATACCCACGAGCAATTACCAAAGCTGGAAGCAAAACTTGCACCTAGAAATTTTGAACGCATTGCGATCGCCTCAGTCGTTCCCGATATGATCACCAGTTGGCATCGTTTGCCACAGACTCAGATGATCAGAACTGCCGATGTGCCATTGCAAGGCTTGTACCCGACAATGGGATGCGATCGCGCTTTGGCTGCCTATGGCGCGGGAGAAACCTATGGCTACCCTGTATTGGTGATTGATGCGGGGACGGCAATCACTATCACTGGAATTGATGCGCAAAAGAATTTATTTGGTGGAGCGATCGTGGCTGGATTGCGATCGCAGTTTGCCTGTTTGCATCAAAATACAGCGGCTTTGCCAGATCTACCAATTCCTGAGACTTTGCCACAGCGCTGGGCGACAGATACAAATAGCGCGATTCAGGCAGGGATAGCGCATATATTCATCGCGGGCTTACAAGCTTATATAGATGATTGGCGATCGGAGTTTCCTCAGAGCCAAGTGATTATTACTGGAGGCGATAGCGATTATTTAATGAAATGGGGCTTAAAAGTGGATATGATGGAAAAGAATCTAGTTTTTTTGGGGATTATGGCATTGACATGAGTTTTAATCCAAAACTTTGTCGTAATGAAAGTGAAGTCGAAAGCAAATTAATCGTCCAGTATCTTTTACCTGCCCTTGGCTACGATCCAAGCAAATGGCATCAAGAGGTAGCATTGGGTGGTATTCGTTTAGATTTTTTAGCATTGCTTTCCCCAGTTTTTCCAAGTATTAACGACCCATCACCGAAGCCTTGTGTGGTGATGGAAGCAAAACATCCCAAACAAAATCTCAATTTCCATGTGCGACGGCTGAGGCGATATTTAGCTAAGTTGCAAGTTATATATGGGGTATTAACTAACGGAAAAGATTTTCGGATTTATGAACTTGTTGACGATCAAATAGAGCTAATCTTCCAATGCGAAGGCTTAGAAATTGCTGACAAAATTGAGAAAATTAGCGATATTATTGGCTGGGATAAGTTAGCGGGACTTGCTACAAATAAATCTATAAATAAACCTATCCCTTTGACTGCTCTACCTGTTCCAATTGATATTAAACTTCCATTTCCTGAGAGTAATACGCTCCCATTTCTAGAATCTCTACAAGCAAGAATCATGAAAACGATCGCCATCTATCACAACAAAGGCGGTGTGGGCAAAACCACAACCACAATTAATCTTGCCGCCGCTATTAGTCGTAAGGGTTTTAAAGTATTAATTATTGATCTTGATAGTCAGGCAAACACAACCTATGCCGCAGGTTTAATGAAGTTTGACACTGAAGAAGAAGACAATCTTAAAGACTGTAATGTCTACAATATTATCTTCTATCCTAAATCCAACTATATTCATGATGTCGCGTTAAAGGGAAGTTTTACCTATCCTGAAGTAGATGTTATTCCTGCACATATTAATTTGATCTGGCAAGAAAATGCTTTAATTGACCAAGAAAGTTCTAAATTTCAGCTAGTTAAAAAGTTAGAGCTTGTGAAAAATGACTACGATGTAGTCTTAATCGATACTCCACCCTCACTCAATCTCTATGCAAGAATCGCCCTGATTGCCTGTGATTACCTCATCATTCCCTCCGACCTGAAACCATTTGCCAATGAAGGTTTACGCAATGTCAAAAACTTTGTTGAACAGATTGATGATTTTCGCAGTTTTACCAATCGATCCTCAATCAATATTCTGGGAGTTTTACCTTCTAAAATATTGACAAATGCGAATTATATCAAAGCCACTTTACCTAAGCAAGAGAAGATTGTCGAAGAGCGATATGGATTTTCCGTATTAGAAACCCGAATTTTTCAACGCGAAGATTTATCCCGCGCCATCGATAACTTTGTGATGGAAGGCGATCGCCAAATCCCCGATCCTAAATCGATCTTTGACTTTAAGCCAGATTCGATGTCAGCCGCTGAGTTTGAAGAGTTAGCCAATGAAGTGCTTGAGAAAATAGGACTACGCTCATGAGTTTACTCACTTCTTCGATTGATCTTGACATGATCGTATCGCCAGTATCACAAGAGATATCTCAGTTTCAATCGAGTCAAATTGAGCAGCTTGCTAATTTGTTTTTGCAGGCAGGCGGCACAGTAAAGCCAATTCTGTTACGCAGAGTCTCGCCAATTTCATTTGAAATACTGGAAGGATATTTTGAATATTATGCCGCGCTCAAAGCTCAGGAAATCGATGATCAATTTACGGCAATCCGCGCCTATGTTGTACCTACTGAGATAGAGTCAACAATTCTTGAGCAATATAATTTTTTGCGATCGCTGGATTCATCCTCATCAACTGAAATCACTTCTTCCCCGACTAGTAAAGCTGAACAACAAGACTTAGCTCAAATGGAAGATGCGATCGCAAATCGATTAGAGCAAAAACTATCAGCCATCATAGATCGCATAGTTGAGGAAAGGCTCCACTCTAGTTTGCAAGTATTTGCTAATCAAATTACTCAGCAATTAAACTCACATTTACTAGATTTTAAACAGTCATTATCTTTTGTTCCTATTAGTCAAGTTCTTTCGCCAACACAACCGATCGCTTCAGCACCAGAACCATCTCCTGAGAAAACCCCTAAATCTAAAACCACGAAAGCTGCTACCACTAAGACTAAAACAACGAGTTCTAAATCAAAAGCTAAAGATATATCTATTCATAATGATGATCCTAAAGCCTTACAGGTTCTCAATGGTTTGAATACGATGAATTTTGCTGATTTAGAACGTAAGCTATCACAATTGAAACCAAGTAAGCGCAGCCTTGCTAAACCTATTCATGAGCAAAGATTGCAGCACCATGATCAAAAATTTCAATCTATTGAAGATGTAATAAGTACAGTGTCTGGTATTAAGGAAACAACTATGCAGAAGATAATTGATGCATGGTAAGTGTAAGTAAAAAAAAGAGACTTCGATGCAAAGCATCGAAGTCTCTTTTTTTGATGGGGGTAAAGGGACTTGAACCCTTACGACCTTACGATCAACGGATTTTAAGTCCGTAGCGTCTACCATTCCGCCATACCCCCGAAAGGCTTTGTTATTCTAACGCGAAATGGGTAAATTTATGATCATAAATTTAAAAATTATAGAGATCGCTCAAAAAGCATAGCCAATAATACCAAAACACAAAGTGGCGCAGGCATTTTGTGTTTTTAAAACCCTTACAGGGTTTGGCTTTTAATTCACTGAAATGTTGTCACATTTATGAATTAAAAGCCCAAAAATTTACCGCCAGCGCAGCTGGCGGTAAATTTTTGGGAATTATGCCGAGATATTATTTTTAGACTTCCTCGTCGTCGTCCCATTTCTCTTGGGTATAACCAAGCTGAGTTGCTGCTGATTGCTCTTCACTGGTGAGGTCTTCCCAGAGTTTTTCTGCGGATTCAGGGATGTCATCTTCTCCCTCCCAGCTAGATTGAGTCCAGCCAAGGATGCCCCAAAGCTTTTTATCTTCATCGGATAAATCATCCCATTCAGGAAAATCTTCTTCCTCGTCCCAGCTTTCTTCACTCCAGCCTAATTTTGTCCAAAGAGCTTGTTCCGCACTAGTCATATCAGACCAGCTCAGCTCAGCCCAAAATTCGTTAGGATCGCCAGTTACTTCACGGATAGTAGTCATAGAAATTTCCTCAAAAAATAGAGTTAATCTAGATTTCATCATAGGTTTTGCTTACTGTAGGAAGCAACAGTTAAAACTTAACCTTTCAAGACAAAAAAAGGGTTTCGCTTTGCGAAACCCTTTTTTGTTTTGTTTTTTATTTTGTTTTTAGACGATCGCCTAAACTTCGATAATAAATTGTGCCAACGATCGCAAAAAATACGACATAGGCGATCGCTTGAACTAGATAAAGTTTGTCAGTATAGCCAAATAGTGAACTGAGGATCGCTCCAGGAAATTTCTCAGCAGGTAATACTTTGCTGCTATTCCAAACCATATTGCCAAGGACACAAGAATGCTCTCGGACAAAATGCTCGTAGTAGAAACAAATTGATTCGGATTTGCGATCGCTTTGAGACAAAATCCGTAAAGCATTGTCGAAATGTCCAAGAGCAGAGATTACTAACCCCGAAACAATCGATAGCAGCATAAATCCCATGATTTTAAAAAAGGCGCGGATATTAATCTGAACACCAAATTTAAATAAAGCGAACGCGATCGCTGTGGCGGCAGCAATTCCACTTATGGCTCCGATTGCAGGCATAAATCCTTCTTGGAATTTTGCTGAAATAAATAAAACGACTTCAAAACCTTCTCGCAAAATTGCAAATAAGATTAGTCCAAAAATTCCTAAGCCAGCTTTTCTACCTTTGCCTAACACATTCGACAAAGAGTCTTCGATTTCTCCTTTAATCGCCCGACTCTGTTTTGTCATCCAGATCAACATCCAAGTCAACATGACGATCGCGGCAACACTAAACACACCTTCGAGTAATGGCTCCAAAATCGGTGATATAGATGGATTGCTACTACCGACGCTCTGCATAAACCAATTAAATATTACGCCGACTATGCCGCTAATTATCAGTCCAGCACCAATACCAGCAAATACCCATCGATTAAGATGCGATCGGTTGGCACGTTTGAGATATGCCATGACAATGCCAATTACTAAGGCGGCTTCAACGCCTTCTCGTAAGGTAATGACAAAGGTTGGAAGAGTTAAGCTGAAGTCCATGTCTAGATTGTGTTTAGTAGGGTTCATTTATAAATATTGGATAAGAAGTGCAAAGCACTTCTTATCCAATATTTAGGTATTATTTATGATTTCGCATAAACTTTAGTAGCGGCTTGCTCATTTGCTTTTATCAGTGTTGACATCTCAGCAACAGATAAAACAGGCTTTTCTGGAGCAAGTGGACTTGGATAAGCTGATTTGAGCTTTTCTAAACTTGCAATGAATTGTTTGTGGGTATCAGGATGATCTTTTTCCATTGTTGTAGCAATGCTCTTATACAATTGCTCAACATAGATTGTGAAGCCGCGAGAATCTTGATATTCAATAATCTCTTTGATCTTGTCATTGGCGATCGCTGCCATATATTCAGTGCCAGCAGTATCAAGAATTGCATTGATTACTTGTAGCGCTAACTTTGGTGATTGACGTTGAGCTTCTGGAATTGCCGCGATCGCAGTATCAATGCTACTCATTGCCTCTTGATACTTAGCTGTGATACTTGGATCAGTAGGTTTAGACTTGACCAACTGTTGTAGATCCATTAGCGATTGCTTAAATTCTTTGACGTTGCGCTCTTTAAGCTGAGCTTCTACATCAGCATAAATTTCTTCTACAGGATGCTCGATGTGAGGAAAAGCTTGATCTGGCTTCTGAAGATCCAATAATTCTTTTGCCACAATCATATGACCTTTCATCAAACCTAGTTTGGTCAAATAATCCACATCCTTCGCTTCACCTGTCAAGACAATAGTTTCGATACTAACCATGTCTTTAATTTTTTCAAATTGTTCGGCAGTTACCACCTTTTTTGAAACTAAGTCTTCAACCTTCGCGTAGGGTCGTGCTGCTTGAATTTTGTTGGACAAGCCAGCAATTCCTAACTCCGCTTCAATTTTATCTAGGGAAGATAAAATTGCTTCGTTAATATTGATTTTGACTTTGCTATTATGACCAGCCATTTTTGAGTCTTTAGGAGTCTCAGTTTTGGACTCGGTTTTGGACTCAGTTGTCGCACTAGTAACGCTTGTTGTTGGAGCAGTTGAAACCTTAGGCTCGTTAGTACATGCCGAGATTGCGATCGCACCTACTAGTGAGAGCAAAAACAGTATCAAAAACGCTTTTGTTTTAATTGCAGCTTGAAATAATTTTTTAACGAAAGAAAAGATGTAAGACATTGAGATAACTAAATGGGGAAAAAGGGAACTTGAAAACTGCGTAATGCTATTAATATGCAATAAGTGATCTATAAATATTAGAACATATAAATTGAAAGTAATTATCAATAAGTATTTTTACAAATAAAAATGGTGATTATCTTTAACTAGCAACCACATCAAATAACCCCATACAGCCAGCATCAGCGATAGTATCTTGGTGCGGATGAAACATATATTTACCTGTAAATCGATATGTCAACTCCAGAATATGCCGCTCAGCAGTACCCATTGTGATCACATCACTTTCCTCATTTGAAGACATGCTGCGCCCAGTACGATAAACCTGAAACATGTTGGCATGGATATGAAAGGTAGCTACTGGGTCGTACTCAATCATATTAAGGACATATAAACGCAGTAACTGGTTTTGCTGGACTGCGATCGGTTGCTGCATATAAAAGTGGGGAAGCCCATTAAAGGCATACATCTCATTACGCCCATCTCCATTCGTGTCATAGCCAGCCATAATTAAAACAATCTCATCCGCAGGTGGGCGAGGCGTAGGCGGATCGATAATGAACATGCCATATAGACCTTTACTGATATGGCGAGCCACTGGTTCGATATGACAGTGATAGAGATGAACGCCATAGGGCATCGCATCAAATTCATAGATAGTTGCAGCACCATTACGGATTGGCTTAACTCCATCCATTTCCGAAGGATGTTCGCCATGAAAGTGTAGTGAATGAGAATGCCCTCCTCTATTCGCAAAAGCAATCCGCACCCGATCGCCTTCTGTTGCTCTGAGCGTTGGACCAGGCACGCGATCGTTCACATTCCAAGTAATAAAGTCAGTCGCCGCATCCAACTTTACGGTCTTACTTTGCGCTGTTAGCTGAAACTCTCTTACTGTGCGACCATTTTCTTGGGTAACTTTTCCATAATCAAATTCTCGTAAAGTAGCGATCGGGTCGAGTCCACTGGTCTTAATCCGTTCTTGTGAGACAGCACTCAGGTTCATCGGCGGAATTGCAATTTTTTTCGGCGGATTACTCGAAGATTTATCCTGTTCGCTATTGCGATTTGAGATGATTGGACTACAAGCGATCGCGCCGCCTATTAATCCCATCCCCCCAAGACCCAACTCTAATATTTTTCTACGTTGCCGATCCATTAACTCTAACTATTTACAATTATTCCTATTTATATTAGCGAATTTTACTAGGATTTTAACTCCTGCAGTTCCGACACCTTGACATTGTTAGTTTTAAGCTAATTACGGTCACGACTTTTTTGTTTAATTTCAAGATAGTGAGACATGTGAATAGACTTACAAATAGACTATATTTCTTATTTTAAGACTTGATAAACACCTATCAATTGTCAAATCAAATACCATAAAAACTATGGATAATCGTTGGCTTCAACTTTTGGGAGGAATCGCATTTTTGATTCTGTATCTATTTTTCTCAGCCAAGACAGAAATGGGAACTAAGTTATTTATGAACCAAAATAGCGATCGCCTAGCAGAAATTATTAACTTTCTGCAAATTTCAGACAAACTAGCCACAGCAGGACAGCCAACTATCAAGCAGTTTCGATCAATTGCTGATGCTGGTTATGAAACAGTAATTAATTTGGCTTTACCTACTTCTGACGGAGCGATCGCTAATGAAGCACAGCTAGTTCAATCTTTCGGAATGGAATATATTGCCATTCCTGTAAATTGGGAAAGTCCGACAATGGCGGATTTAGACGGATTTCTACAAGCAATGGAACAACGCCAACGGCAAAAAATCTTTGTCCATTGTGCTAAGAATATGCGCGTTTCTGCCTTTGTCTATCTCTATCGTCGCTTGCATCTCAATTGCGATCGCGAACAAGCGATCGCGGATTTACATAAAATTTGGCAGCCCAACGAGACTTGGCAAAAATTTATTGATGCAAAACTAACTTAAATCTAAAGCTGATGCTGTCCACTTCGCGAGCATTAGTTTTTTAAATGTCGTAACTTTTGTGTCAACTAGGATCGCAGCGTATTTCAATTAGAAATCCATCGGGGTCATAAAAATAAATACCTCTGCCAGTAGGACGAGTAACAGGCTCACCCTCAATTTGGACTTGCTGCGATCGCAATACCGCCACCGCTTGCTCAAAAAGTTCTGGAGCAATATCAAAGGCTAGATGATTAGCACGAGTAAATTGCTGCTGCGGATCGGGATCGGGCGGCGTAAGTTCAGGTTCCCAAAACAAATCGAGAACAGTACCATCGGGAATTCTAAAATTCGCAACTTTGCCTGCTGCTACTAAATTAACTAAAGTACTAGGAACCTCATCATCAACAAGTTGATGCAGTCCCAAAATATTGCCATAAAAATTACAAGAAACCTGCATGTCACGCACATTCAGAGCAATGTGATGCACTCGTCGTAAAGCTCCATTTGCGATCGCCGTTTGCATAGATAGCGTAGTTGAACTATTTGACGACATAAAATTAGTTCTAGCTAGGTTTACTAATAGATTAAGACGATTTATCTACTCTATAGCAATAAAGATAAAAGTTGCCGTGCAAAGCACGGCAACTTTTATCTTTATTGCTATCAGGAAAATTTAAGCTTATAGAGCGATCGTAATCAAAAGCTAACCACATCGGCCGAATAACATTTACTTTAGTCCAACTCTTTAGCAATATCCTCGGGAAAATTTAAATCCAAAATTTGTTCAATCGTATAAGGACATTCTTGAGGCAAACTTTTAGCATCCAGAGGAGTTTCAAGCACCACTATATACAAAGCCGCCTCATAACTATCTTTAATTATTTCTCTAAGCTTATTTTTGAGGCTAGGGCTATCCCTCAAGATCCAGTGAACTTCTCGACGTTCGCTGTCAATTGTCACTTGCCAAATTTTACTATGCTCTTTTGGCAGTAAATGCCACTTTAGCAAATGACCTAGCAAAACATTAAAGTGAGCCCTTAACTCTCTACTTTCTTGTCTCCCCAAAGATTCAATCTCTTTAGCTAGATTTTTTGAGTCAAGCCCATCAACTTCACATGCTCGTAATTTTTCAGATTGCTCTAGTGTCCAACGATAAAAATCTGACTCATACAGACCCATTGCCATATACTTTTGCCTTAAGTTTTTTCTATTTTCCGCTAGAACTATTCAAACATGAATCTAAAATCTGCAATCCATTACAACTCAATCACTATCGCTATTTTGTAACGATTACCAGCTCGTAAGTCAACTATAAATATAGTTAGCTTACGAATTTATATAAAAGCTCTAAGCTTACGATAATGGATACATCTCGAAGATGGCAGCCCTTTCAGGCTGCGTAAATGGGTACATTTCGCAGTCTAAATAAGTCCTATAATGAGACTATCAATCTCGTAATAGGACAGTTCATGCTTGATTGGACTCAGTTATATTCACAAACTCACGGGTTTAACGAAGGCGCGATCGCGATCGCTTCGCCGTTTACTGGGAATGTGCTCGCAATCACTGCCACCACAAAACCCGAATACGCCCAAAGCAAACAAATAATCGGATATCTTTTTCAGGACTCAGGCGGCGCTCGTAAGGGCTATGCTCTGTACTCTGGGAAAGATATTTTGCTATTAGCCGTCCCTCAAACCGATGGCTTGGTTTTCTTCCCTACCAGCTATCTCAGTGATTCTTATACGCTGAATATTGCCTATACCTCTGTAGGTAATATTCTTGAATCAAATACCGCGCCTATCCCAGATCAGATTTTGGGGTTACCTAGCAAGGTCTCAACGCTTGAATCTAGCGTTGAGGGCATTGGGTTAGCACTGGAAGCTCAAATAGGAATAGATCTGGAGCAAAGTAATCGCCTTACAGCTTTAGAGGGGACTATTTCCGCGCCATCTTGGGAAGCGATCGCAGATAAACCCGACACTTTTTCGCCATCTGCTCACAGTCACTCGATTGGCGACATTACGGGTTTATCTAGTGCTCTCTCTGAGATAACATCTCTATCTTCAAGAGTGGATGATTTAGAATCAAGCGCACCGACAGGATCGGCTAGCCCTAATTTTCTTCCTGTCGCTGTAAATACGGATTTAGAATCAGGCAAGTCTTATTTAGCTACTGTTGCAGACCTGGCTTTTACTCTTCCTGCTTCACCTGCTATTGGTGATGTAGTCGATCTGGCAACTGGCAACTTCAGCCTACAGGTCAATCATGGCGATGCATCTCATCAAGTTCTAAACAACAATACCTACACCGTTGCAGGCTTAGACAAGGGGATTATGCTTAAACCCTACTCTGCAATCAGGTTGAGGTATTGCCAGTCTAATCTATGGGTTTCTAGCTTCAGATCTAGAGTCATCAATAACTTTACGCCACAAACAATCGAAAGCACATCAAGCAAAAAAAGCTATACAGCTTCAAGTGCAAATTTGTCGATCGATTATGGGGCGGCGCTTTCATGCATGTACAACGGTGTGAAATTACCTACAGGCGCTTTTTCTACTGATGGTTTTCTGTCTAGTAATACCTCGGGCGGTATTTTAATCACTTTTGCTGAACCAGTAATTCTAGACTCGTTAAGCCTATGGAACGGACAAGGAAATAATAGCCTTGGATCTGCCTCTGGCTACTGGACTAGAGATATGACGGTATATGCAGGTACTAACACTAGCGGTGAAAATCTAGGCGACCTAACCTTCACTAATAGCACTGGAACTGAACAAGCGAAAACGCTTACCCCAAATACATCACCTTCAAATGTATTCTTCTTAGCTGTCTCTAGCCCTAACTCTCTTGGGATTCTGGAACTAGAACTTTACGGTAAAGCCGCATCAGGCGGTGAAGTAATCGCTATATAAACCTCTCTTTCATTCATTCTTAAAAGGAGAACATCAATGTCTAATTTAGTTTGGGTTCCTAGCTCTACACCTGTTTCTGTTCCAGAGAATAGCAGTAGTGTCCCCCTATTTGGGACGCAAGCTCTCACTAATCACAGTGAAGCATTAGCTTATTTTGCTCAGACTTACCACGATATCAATGCATCAGAGAAGGTTCTGTTCAGCGATGATACTACTGCAATTAACATGAGTTCAGTTTTCATCACCTATGCTAAAGGATTGGCTTATATGGAAACAAGACAGTTTATTCGTTTAAACAACAATTGGGCAGCATATCCAAATGGCGGCAAGCTTCACAAACAAACCATTGAGAGGTTACCTAATCAGCCTCATGATGTCGCTTGGAACGCTTAATTAATAAATATTTGGAGTAAGGGTTATGAGTTCCCCTACAGGCAGTCAGCCTTTATGGCTTGAGCAATGGAATGCTCAGGAAGCTTTCAATGAGAGCCAAAGGCAAATTAGAGCAGAAGGTAATGCTCGTGGTAACGCCTTAGCTGTTGAAACTGCTCAAAGGCAGTTAGATTTTAATGCGACCAATGGCTTAAAAAACCCTGTATACCTAGAAACTAAAGCTAGAGATCTAGGTATATCACTTGGTAATGCTCCTAAAAACACCCCTAATCCTTACCCTACAAACCCTGTAGCGCCTACTTCTGCCCTTACTACAACTAGTCCTATTACAGCAAAACCTACCTCCAGTATGACTACTAGTGCTATAGGTATAGTTGCAGGCGCAGCAGGTTCAGTAATTAGTGAGAAAGCTGGTAGAGCTGTAGGTGGTGATTTAGGTGCGGGTTATGGCGAAGCTTTAGGAGCTGGTTTGGCTGCTGCAACCACTACAGCGATCGCTACTGGTAACCCTGCTGCTGCTGCTGTGGTAGGCGGATTAACCACATCTGCCGCTCTAGCCAACAGTGCTTTAGATGCTTTAGATAAAGCTATTAGTGCAGGTAAAGGGTTGGAGAAAGCTAAGGCTAATCTGGCTAAGTCTGAAGAGAGATATCAGAAAGCTTTAGAAGAAAGGCGGCGTAATCCTTTCACGCCACTAACCAGAGGTGAAAACGCAGGCAAAAAAAATGTAACTGTCGCCACTGCTGCTGTTTTTGTTACCTTTGTCACGATTGCAACAGGAGAACGTAGCGCACCTCTACAGGTAGGCGTATTCCCCTTGCCTATTTCTACTGAACCCTTAGATCCAATACCTAGTGAGCCAAATTCATCAGGTATTGCAGTTACTCATAGGGATGGAGTAGCCTATGCAAACTTAAATAGAAATTTTTATAACAATTGGCAATTAGATCGAATAGAACCAGTTGATGTAATTGATAATGGTGCGCCACCCTATGTAAATGGTGCTGCTAGTCCTATTCCTTTACCTCAACCTACTAACTCTTTGCCTTGGTTGCCTAATGTTGATTTAAGGGGGAGTAATGCTGACAGGCTAGCTTTCCCTGAACCACCACCGAAATTAAATGTCACACCTATACCTAGTTCTACACCTAAAACTAGCCCTAATATTCCACCATCACGAGATCCTACTGGTAAAAAGAAACCTGAAGATGATGACGAAAAGAGAAGGAAGCCCTATCCAACACCTAATGCTGTACCCATAAACAGTGCTAGTCCATCGAGCACAGTAGGTACAGGTAGCACTACAGGTGTATTTAACATTCCATCGGTAGATCCTGCTACAGCCTTGATTTTAGGTTCTATTTTAGTTGCGGGTAATACTACTCAAAATCTATTGAATCAGGTAAATCAACAGACATCAGCAGACAGTCTAAAAGATGCTGCTAAGGCTGGCAGTTGCGAAATGATGCAAAGCCCTAGCTGTACTAAAGGGATGGAAGATAGGATTAAAGATCCCATCATGGGTAATGTTGATGCTGTAAAGGATCAGACCGTTGCAAATGCAGGTGCAATATCTGCGATCGCAAATTTGTTAGCTACTATCTGGGAATTCCTACAAAATCGGATTGGGAAAGTACTGCAAATCTTGAATAATACTGTCATCGATCGCACTTTAGGGGTAATGAATTTGGTTACGAATATCCATAATGCCGCCTTGCTGACTCGTGATATTGGCGAGACATTGGGTAGCGTGGTGGATAACGTCATCGGTCTTACGGGACTGAGATTTACTAACTCCGAAGGTTCTCAAGTTGGTTTTACTGATGTTATTGGAAGCAATTTTAGGGGCTTCTTGATTCAAGTTTTAGGTGCTGAAAGATATGTTGAACTTACCCTCAATTGGCAGAAAGCATCAATGATTCTTAACAGCGCTGCACAGGTTCTAAATACCACTCAATCTATGTTAGATCCTATCTCTAGTGCTGTCGAATATGGCATGGAGAATGTGTCAAAAGGATTTAATGCACTAAGGGAAGATGGGGTGGTTTCGGAGAATGCTTATCCTGCAATGGACGAGACAATTAGAGCGAGGAGAGTGAATAGATTTGAGAGGTTGAATGATACTTTGGAAGGCGCTGAAAATATCGCAAGCAATCTATCTTCCGTCACTAGTAGCGCGGTATCGATCAAGGAAGACTACAAACAATTAAGAGAAGATACTAAGGACTTGAAGGATAAGGCGACTGCCTTTAATACTGCGGATTCGGAAGCAAGAGCGGCGCTTAAAGCTGAACTTCCTACGGAGATAACACCTATCACTTTAGCCCCTGCCCCTGCGGAAGATGAGGCTCCATAATTATGAGTAAAGAGAGAACGGAAGGACTACAAAGAGCGATTATTTTGATGCATAATCGACAGGTTCGAGAATACTTCAAAGATATTCCTGATGGTGATTTATCGGATACTCCAAGGGCAAGCACTAAGCGGCTTTTGATATTGGAAGATAACGACTCTTTGGTTTACTGTATCCAAGCGATGAACTTCTTTAAGCAGTATTGCGAAGATGCAAATGGAGTGAATGATTTATACTTCTCTGTGCCTGTCTCTACTTACAATATTGCCGTCGGATATCTCCCTCAAATTACGCTCTATTTTCGTCAAGAGTACACAGCTAGCGCGAGTACGGAAACTAGGGAAAGAGCGAGAACTATGCAAATTAGTTTGAGAGTTCGTGAATCAAAAATACCAACATCGACGGCGGCGCTTAGGGCGATCGCTACAGATATCAGGCAGCAATTCGGCACGCCACTTTATAAATTTAGGACTGGTTATCGAAAAGTTTCTTACAAAAATAAAGCTTTGGGCTATGAATTTATTGTTAGCTGTCGTGATGTAATCGACGGGGAAAATTTAATCAAAAATGTGATGGGACTTTTGAATGATCGCGATGAGTATGATGATCGCGATTTAAAAATAAGTGAGAGTAAATTAGGCTCGGCAAGTGCTACGGCTGTGCCAAGAAAAACGCGGGTTGTATCAAGGCTTGTTAATTTGCCGAACCGTAACCAGTCTGTACCCATGTACTTTACTCACGCCGATTATAAGTGCTACCCCTCAAAACCGATCCTCTTGGTTCGAGGTTCGACGCTGGTTTACTAATTTGCACACTGAATGAACACTAAACGCAGAAACCTTAAGGTTTGGCGCATACACTCTAGCCCTGTTTTCCGCTTGCTATATAGGTTTCAGCCGTGCTAGCGTCTATGGCTATCGAGTTCATTTTGATTGAATGGCTATTAAAGAATTTTTCATCCCAAGTGGACCGGATCAGGTTATCGGGTTAAACCTTGATGACGTTAAGTACACATCTACGCTTCGAACCATCCTTGGGATTCAATCTACAACTGCCGTAGGTTCCCAGAAATATCCCTATCGCTCTATCAAGGCGGCTATGGAGACTGGAGCTATTTTAAGACTAAAGGCAAAGTGTAAAGATCCTACAGGCAAGAAGAAGAGAACCGTCTATTTTGTCTGCGATCGCGACAAAGCTGATACTGCCTCTGGTGAACTGATCGGCAAAACCGTGAAGGTTGGCATCGGGACTGGGGTCTCCTACGAGATTACTCGCGTCGTTTCTGGATAGACCTTTAAATCGATCCTATCTTTCTATCATCTGTCTAATTTTGGGAATTAAAAAATAATGGCTACTAGCAAAAAGAAACTTTTCTATATTGGGATGGGCACAAGCGGCGCAGCTACCGAGGCTGCTATGGAACTTGGTCTCGATCCTGATATTTACGATACGGATATCTTGTCTCAGGTTGGTCTTACCGATGTGGCTCCAGCTAGTACGGTAGGAATCGTCGGAGTAACTGTAAAGCAAGCTGCGAATAGCAATCGAGCCTCATTACTAAAGCTGACCTGCTATCAGGGCGCAACTTACGACACTGCAACCGAAACTCGTAATATCGAGATCCTGTGCGAGATGTCAAAAATGGACACAGCAGCCGCGGGTTTGATCGACAAGACTGTAACGCTTGGCATTGGTGCGACCGCAAAGTCTTGGAAAATTGGCAAGGTTCGCTAGTATTTAGCCCTGTATTTAGTCGGACGTTAGAGTCCCAAATACAGGGCTAACTATTTATAGAAGGAAACCTACATGGCAGTATTACCAGATTTCTTACAAGGGAGTTGGTTGCAGAGGTATCATCAGGGTTTTGTGGCTGAGACTGTTGGATATTTCGGGAAAGCTCCTATCCCACCGCTAATCATTCCCTACCTGTTCACCAAACAATATGTGCGAATAAGTTTGGATTCCCCTAGCAAGCAGTCTAACTGGAGATATGGCGCTAAGATTTATCAGACTATTGCTACTCAGCTAGGTTTTGAGGATGTAATCAAAGAGACCTCTGTAGATCTCGGTAAGCCTGAGATATTCGACATGCTCCAGTTTCCAGACGGCTATAAATTGAAGTTGAGCTTCCCTACTTGGTTGACCGACATAGACATACTCATTCATGAATATGTGGAATAGTTTTTTTTAGTTTTGCGGGTCATTATGATTGACAAAATATTTGGTGCAATTCGCAGGATGATCGCTAGATCTGAGCGAGACATGATTGAGGAAAAGTTGGGGGAGTTCAACGGGCGACTGTATTCGCTTGAGGCTGAAGACAGGGAGATTAACACTAAGCTAACCTCCATGCATGAGGTCAATATGGCAAATAATGAGTCGCTTGAACAGAAACTCAACCTATCCAAGGTCACTCAAGAAACCATTAAGTCAACAATTGAGTTGAGATTTGCCTATGTGGACAAGGCTTTTGATGATTTAAAGGCTTTGATTCGTGATCACAGAACTTAGGCGGCGCGATGCGCCGCTATAATTAGAGCTAAGTAATTACTTTTTTGTGTCGTCTAGATAGCTAGGATTGCCCTCACAAGGGAGACATGGGTAAAAACCCATCACAAATATCAAACAATAAGGGCGATCGCAAAATCTGCGATCGCCTTTATTGTTGGTGTGGATCTACAGGAAAACCAAAGATCATCAGTAGATTTATTTCACATCGCAAAATCTGCGATCGCCTTTGCTTTTACCCAAAATATGAAGGTGGAAACATACCTAGAGCTAATTTCAAGCACCTTGGAGACGATCCTAGAGGGGCTTTTTTTGTGGCTAAATTCGTCTGTCTCGCTCAATATCTAAAATAGCTTTCTCGCAAGCCCAGTCAGGTGATTTGTCTGGAAATAACTTCAAATTCCCCTCGATCAACCTGCGAGCAACATCCTCTTGCCCATTAACCATTTTGATCAACATCCTGAAATTGGAGATCGATATATCGCGCTTAGGGACTGATTGAGTTGGGCTGTGATGTGTGGCGCGAGTCATGCCCTTAGCCTTCATCCTGTTAGCCAATTCGCGATCATATGCAGCTTTTCGTTCTTTCAGTCCTTCAGCCTTGATTTGTTCTTGCGATTTACGTGGTGGATATTTGCGCCTGATATCTTCGAGTGTTGGGACTTTTTTCTGTGGCTTCGGTTTCAACCAAAAATACAGAGCTACTATCATCAGACACGCAAAAAATATTTCCACTCTACCTTCCTGCACTCTCCGCGATCGCAACCAATCTATCACCAACAGCCCTGTAGAGTTCAGCCGCTTCTTTGATGCTTAGCTGCGATGTCTCTGTGAGCATCCGAGCAAATGGTATCTTGCTAGTCTTTTTCTGTTCGGAGTCTCCCAGAAACACTCTTAATTCGTCGAGAGTATAGCCAGCAAGCTTTGCGATTGTTGTCAAATGCTGCATATCTGGTTCGCTGTCAGTATTTTCCCATGCAATAACAGCCGTGGCTGTAACTCCAATCTCACGGGCAAAAGCCCTGCGACTCTTCGTACCACGCAGGTCTAGAAGCAATTTCGATAGTTTTTGTCTGCTTGTTAAGTTCATAACTAGTTGATAAGTCAACTTGTCAATAAGTATACAAGTATACTTGGCCAGTCTGTTTACTAGTTGACAAGTACACTTATCACTTAGTACACTAGCAAGCGTAGTTATCACATGGTAAATATGCTTGCAACTGACAAGTCACGGCTGACCGTGCATTTAGATCCAAACGTTGACGAAAAGGTTCGTATTTTCGGTGTTAAGCATCGCAAGAACCTTAGCGAAATTGTTGAGGCAGCGCTCTTGCATTGCTTGGACAATCGCCATTTCATTGAAAAACTCACCAAAAAAGAAGAGATCGATTACTAGTTCACAGCTAGGCAATCAATCTCTTCTTTTTTTTTTGCAAAACCACTAGGAGTAATGACCATGCAAGCAACCGAACGACAGTTAGACGATGCGATCGGCAGATACCATCCTACCGCGACAATCTGGGTTTCGCGAGGGAGATATACCTTCGCCACCAGCGATCTAAAAGCATCAGGACATTTCACCGAACCACACGAGCGTAAATTTCGCAGACAACTTTCCCTAGAAGTCCGCACCCTGTGCCAACGGGGCTATTTCGTAAAAATCGAGCAAACCACCATTGAGGGATAAACCATGCAACCACTTGGCTACTACGGATTGAGTTTAGATCCGTCTACCGACATTGCGATCGACAACCTGCGATTGCATGAACTTGTTGACACTCTCAACAACATGAGCACCGCACTAAACACCAAGCACTATATCGACAACGATGATGTGCCAGCAATTATGGAAGCTAGCCCCATAGACCCAGACGGTCTTTCAGACACAGAGAAAATTGCATTGATTCGTGGACTTTGCGATCGCATCGAAATCAAGTTGATGGAGGCTGCAAATTGAATTTCAAACAATTTTACGAGAGCCACTTTCCGTCGGATTTAAAACCGTCCTTCGAGGCATGGCTCGCAGCAAATATGTCTACTAGCTTTTATTCAGAAGACACAAAATTTGCTGTTTCGTGCGCGTATGTCGCTGGAGCAAGTTTTGCTATGAAGCGTAGTAACGCAGAAAGGCTGTCAATCTTAGTCCGATTTGAACAATCCATAAACCGCTTGGAGGAAGCCAGCCAATGACAACGCACTTCGACTTTCACTATCGCCGACTCAAAGAAGCAGGGCGCAAACTCTCCGAAGAGCTTGACCCACAAGACTTTAAGCGATGGGATGACATTCGCGAGGCTGCACGAACTGCGATCGCGCTTGGAGCTGGAATTATCGACACAATTCCACACGACGGCAGACTTAAAGGGGCGGCGCTTCGCGCTACTCACGACCTGATTGCCCGATATGAAATAGCGGAGATTGCAGCATGACAGTGATGAAATGCAAATATTCCGATGAGTATATCGAGCGCACAGTCAGGCATTACGGACGGATGGCTGCCGAGATTGACCAATTGCGGATCGCCAACACTATCTACAAATGCCAAGTCGAAAGACTAGAGAAAAAACTGCTCTCTCTAGGTATCGATCCAACTCACTGGCAATCATTCCCCTGCTAACCAACGCGATCGCAAATTTGCTCTGAGTGAAATTGCGATCGCCTTACTAAAAACTAATCAAAACCTAAACCTATGGAAGAACTAATACTTACCTGCAATGAGCTAAACCAAGCTCTTACCGAAAAATTTGCCGCCGAGAATCTTGTTGCTGAAGCGAAACAGCGTGTTGACAGGGCTAGATCTAAATTCGATGCGGCTCAAAGATTGCCTGAGATTAAAGCCCTTGAACACCAAACCCCTGTCATTTATTCATTTGAGGGTAATTTCTACTGCATTTATATCACTGACAACAGGTTTTACGCAGACAAAGCCAAAGTTATTAGCTAACTAACCAACGCGATCGCAAAATTGCTCTGAGTGAAATTGCGATCGCCTTACCAATTTAAAAAATTATGACTAGCCAAACTGAAGAAGTAGAAGGGGCTTGCCCTTGTTGCAGATCGATTGATATCAGCGAGTTTCACGAGCCTTTTAGGGATATATCTCGCCAGACTTGCAAGAATTGCGGGTCTGAATGGGAAGAAGAAACTACCTCTTGGGCGCAGGAAGAGGCGAAAGAGCTATCTGATGAGCAAATCGCAGAGTTGGGTACAGAAAGAGATCCAAAAATGATCCCTTGTGGATGCAGCGAAAACATCAGTAAGTACGACTGCAACCGCTTTGGATGCTTGCGCGAAACCTTATAACTACCAATCACGCGATCGCAAAATTGCTCTGAGTGAAATTGCGATCGCCTATTTTTTTTGAGAGAAACACCATGAAAACAAAATTCGGCGACTTGAAGAAAGGCGAGAAATTCAAACACGGGAAATCAATCTTTGTGAAATGCTCAGACCCTCTTACTGGTACATCAATTGGAGGGATGAGAGTTTCACACAAAGGCTATAACTGGCTAGCCTTTGCCGATAACAAACTGGTAGAGAGGATCGAAAGCAATGTTTAAAATTACAGACCACATCGAATTTGACCACAAAGGGCGGGCACAATGCCCAACATGCCTAGCCGATGGCAAAACAGGAAAGAATTTGTCGCTAGTTTCTGGCACAGATGGCGCTTACAAATGCCATCGAGGTTGCAGCACAGATGATATTCGCCATGCCATTGGACAACCGAAAGGCGAACATACAGGCGATCGCATCGTGCCAACAGCATTGGCACAGCCCAAAAAACAGCCCAAATACCACACCGAAACAAGCATCGAGGAAAACACCTCAAGACTAATCAACGAGAGCAAACTAGCTAAACAATGGCTAGCAGATCGCGGCATTGGTGAAGCTGAAATCATGCGACATCATCTAGGCATCGTCAAAAAAATAATCACTAGGTACGACGGTCAAAACATTGCCGAGAAAAAACTTCTACCCTGCATCACTGTGCCCTATTCCTACGAGCATGGATATCTACAAAAATATTTCGTAGCACCATGGCTCACCAGTGCAGAGCGCTGCGCAAGTCGGATGATTCAAGACTATGGAATCAGCGCTAGATGGTGGTTTACCCTCAAATCAGAAAGCAAAGAGCTTTGGATTTGTGAAGGTGAATGGGATGCGATCGCACTTGCCAAACTGACAGATTTAAAATTTGATATCTGCACATCCACCACAGGAGCTGGCAACATACCAACCGATTTATCCGAGCTTGACCAGTACGAGAAAATCTATATTTGGTACGACCTAGATCACCCCGATTCCAAGGGCAAACGACCAGGACTAGATGGTGCGATCAAACTACAGGCAAAGTTAGGCGATCGAGCCAAGATTTGCACCGTACCACACCCAGAAAATTATAAATCTGGCTATGACGTAAGCGACGCAATCAACGACGGTTACTCCTTAGAGCAATTTATCCAAGCATCAACCGAGGCGATCGCCCCGAATAAAACCAAAAACGATGTACGCGATCGCCTAATTAGTACCCAAGAACTACTAGACCGAGCACCCGATTTTGTGGAGTTCTTGGTACATGACCTAATCACCAGCAACGAATTACAAATTATTGCCGCACCTCCACGAGCTGGTAAGTCACTGCTCTCGCTTGGCTTAGTCGAGTCGGTAGCAAGTGGGAAAGAATTTCTAGGCAGACCAACACAGCAAGGCGATGTAATTTACGTCAACTGCGAAGATGGCGACAGCAAGCTCAAAGAGCGTGTATTAGCTCAAGGATGGGATGCAAATATACCAGTCCACTGGCTTACCGAATTCAACCTCGGTGAATGGGACAAATTGCTAGAGGTCTGCGAAGAAATCAAGCCCAAATTGTTGGTAATAGACACATTGACCAGCGTCCGATCCGACGACACCGACGAAAACTCTAGCAAAGTAGCCAATCTACTCAAGCCATTAAAACAAGCAGCCAAGCGACTAAATATGGCGGTGATCTTGGTGCATCACACCAAAAAACTCAATGTGCAATCACTGTCTGAGGTTGATGTATTCGATACGATGCGCGGCTCTGGAGTGATTCGATCCGAGTCACGAGGTGCGATCGTTCTTGCCGAAGTCGCCAACACAGAAACCCGCCGTAATGAGTGGCGACTGATTGCCGAAAATGGCAGCTACGGAAAACAGGACTTATTAGTAGTCCTAGATGCAAATACTTTAAGTTGGAAATGCCTAAGCAATTGGACACCAAACTGCTCTGAAAGCCAAGAGGCGCAAGTATTAGCGTTCATGGACAAAGTTGGAGCTGCATCAATTCAACAAGTCACTGAAAACACGAGCATACCTGCTAAATCTGCCTATACCGTTGTGACCCGTCTCGTACAGCGTGGAATGCTTGTCAAACAAGGCGCTCGGCAAAATGCTGTGTATATACGTGCAATTCAACAGATTCAACAGTTGAATTGTTTGTTGAATTCACCAAATCCGAATCCTGTAAGCGATACAGCCACCAATTCAACAAAAAACAATATTTTTATTTCTACAGATACACAGGTACAAAATATTGCACATGCTACCCAAGAAATAAGCTCCATGCCTCAATCTGTTGAATCGGAGGCTCAAACGCTTACACAGCAACCGATTCCGAATTCAACAAGCAATTCAACAGAATTCAACAAACCCGATTTTGTTGAATTAAAAGCCAAATATGAGGTAGGTGATCGTGTAACTTTACGAGACGATACGAGCGCGACAATTCTTGCTGTTGATCCACCATCTAGAATCGGTATTTTGTATCAAGTTGCAACCACAACCGATACGACTTGGATTAATCAGGATGAGATCGTTTTCCTTGAATCCAAGGCGATCGGGGTGGGTGATGTAGTTGCGATCGCAAGCTTGCCAGAATTCCAGAAAAAATTCCCAAGAATCAAAAAAGTCCCAAATCACTTCAAAGTTCAGGCGATCGGCGGTGCGAACGAGGCAAGAATCGAGGCAAATAACAAGGTTTACCAAGTACCAATTGGTTTAATTTTCAAAGTTGAGGTTGCAGCCAAATGAGCGAGCTTACTAAAATCGCCTCGATTCTATTCAAAAATCTCTCTGATGCCCTGCTGCTATCAGCTTCAGAGGTTTCGCGCCTAGATTCCGCGCCGCCATTATCGCAAGCTGAAGAAAAAACCGAATTAGTAAGCCTAGAGCCTCGTACGTTTACCAAAAGGGACAACTACAAAATAGGCGACATCGTTATGGTGGAGCTAATCGGCGCTACGCGACCCGTAAAAATGAGAGTATCGGAAGTACTACAAGGCTCACTATATCTAGCTTATTTCCCTAGAGAGCTAAAATCTTCAGCGAGGGAGATTACTCACGAGCAAATCTTAGGGCTTGATCCAGAGAGGTAGCTTACGAAATTACCCAGCTATCGATAATGGATATTTACGCAAGCTAGCTAATTTCGTAAGCTAATTATCAATAATAAAAGTCTCCTTTGCTAATTTGAACTATCTCAGATGTAGATATAGTCCAGATTTTACCTAGTTCCTTGTTCTCGACCTCAAGGCGATCGCCATCGAGCTTGTTGACAATAGCGCCATACCGTTTACCGTTTTTTAGCTCAAAAATGACATGAGAGCCGACATTTAAGATAGCTGTTTCAGGTTTTGAGCTTTCGATAATGGGATTGCTATTTTTGCCTTTGGACAGCTCAGAAGCTGCACTGAGCATAGCATCTGAGAGATGCTTAAGAATTATGGCGGCGATTTCCGTAAGCTCAGACATTTAGCAAGCCTCCAACTGATCGATACTGAAATACTGGGTTACAGCCCATCCATCTCCACCAACAATGGCTTCAGGTGTTTTGTCGCGATCGCAAGATAGTAAATCTCCAACCTTACCTGCTAGAAAATGCGGTGATTTTACGCGAACGCGATCGCCAGCTCTAAGATTTTTTGATTTTTTCTGCGAGTAATTATTAGTGACACCCAAATTTGGTTCACCTTGGTTCATTGGTTCACCAATGGCGTGGTTGTCAGCTTTTTTTGCTTCACCACCAAAATAATTTGGTTCACCAGTCGATTTTGGTTCACCAGCTAAATTATTTGCAGTGTTATTAATTTGGTTCACCAAAAATGAATCAAATAAATTTGGTTCACCGTTTGGTTCATCGGGTAAAAGCCTTTCTATGTCTTGATTTCTTTCTTCAGGTGAACCAAATGAATCAAATTCATAAGAAATTGCAAAATTTATAGATTGAATACCATAGACTAGAAAACCGTGCTTTGTCCTTTGGCTGAAACGCGCTCTTGGAAAGATTTTGGTTAACCCTTGCTTCATCAGTCTTGGTGCTTTTATCCAAGGGTCGAAACGATTGCCATCGTCAAGCCAATCAAATCGCTCTTTACCTTTGTCAGTTGTTTCAACATCCAAAATGCCTTGATCGACATACCAAGATTTAAGGCTTTCATAAAGATCACCAATTTTGATACATCCATCACCCTGTTCTAATTTGATATCAGCCGCCCATCTAATTAGATGACAGCTTGCTTCTTTCGCTTCTTGAATTGCGCCCGCCAAAGGTTTGTAATCGATACCATCTTGCATAAGTCTGACCAGTGCATCTAGTAAGCGATTGAGCAATGATGGACAGACTTGATTTTGAAGAAATTCGGGGTCGTTTTTGAATCGCGGATCGGCGGGTAGTTCGTCTGGTGATTGCGGGTCACTGGTAAATGTTTTGGCAAATTTGACGATCGCATATCTTGATTCAATGGCTTTTTGTGCGCCAACGATTGACGGTGCTTCGTTGCAGTTCAAAAGCACGATACAGGCGGGTTTGATGTCATAGTCATCTACGTTTTTACGTTCGATGTCAATCGGATCACCAGTAAGCACATTTTTAAGAGATTGCAGACTGTCAAGGCTTAAGCGTGAGTGGTTTTCTGATGCCCAATTGATGCGACTGTATTCCAGCTTGGCAAGTGGAAACTTTTTTCCCTCGTCATATTGTTGGAAATCTCGCAGGGAACAACCAGTGATACCACGAGAAAATATTTCAGCGATCGCTTCTCTGAGTGTGTCTTTACCGTTTGAGCCGTCACCTTGCAAAAGTAAACCACGCAGACGATCTGGCATGACTTTACGCACATTTGCCAAGTCGAAACAGGCGGCTATGGTTTTAAGAAATACGTCTCGCTGTGCATCATCAAGCGCAACTAATAAGCGATCGCAAGTTTCATGATCGGCTTTGGGGTCATGTTTGACTTTGGAGCAATAGGTATAAACCAAATTTGGGTGATGGTTTCTGAGTTTCCAAGATGGTTTTTTACCTTCCCATTCAATAGTCAAAACACCATTGGCAAGATTTAACCCTGTGGGATTAACGGTTGTAGGGTCAACACCAAAGCCAACTTTGACCCATTTCATTACAGCGTTGACGCTTTGCTCGTTGGCATATTTGTATGTCCTCTTGTTGGTGCGGTCATCGTAGACCAGAAATTTATTACAAAATTCACTGATGCGACGCTTCTCTACTGGATCGGGACTGGCTTCGTAATGTGTGCCTGTCCAATAATGCAAGGTGTCATTGATGCAAACCCAGTGCTTATCACTAAATAGTTTTTTCTGTGCAATTTGGTTGAAATGCTCAGAAATTGGCGGTTCATCGGGGTCGTATCGGTCTAGATGGATAACTTCTTGCTCTGGTTCCTCTGTGGCGCTTTGCGCCGCCTGTGGATTATCCGCAGCAGTTTGTGGATTATCCGCAGCAGTTTGTGGAATTTCCTCTGAAACAACATCAATAGTATTTTCTGAAACTGATGCTTGGATAAGCATTGCAAGGTATTCATCGCCAAATTCCTTAAAGCCATCGGTGATATCAAACCCGTTTTTGTGGCTTGCGAGCGCTGGTACTGTGCCGATGAATGCGCGATCGCCAATTGCCTCAGCAAGTTTCTTGGCTCCATCCTGTCCAGCCCGTCGCCCTTTGTGATCGGGGTAATCCAAATCATAAAAAATCACGATGCGATCGTATTGGTCCAGGGGAGATAAATCTTTGGGAATGCCACCAGCTCCACAGGTTGCTGAAGCTACATTGATTTGGTTGTCAAAATATTGTTTGTCATACAGTTTTTGCCCTAACAAAAGGGCATCCCATTCACCTTCACAAATCCATAATTCTTTTGCCTCAGTCTTGAGGGTAAAGTACCAGCGTGCGGTAACTGATGGTTGAACCATCGGCACATCGGGGCGATCTGCCTCTGGTAACCATTTGGTAGGGAAATATTTGCCGAGCCATTTGCCCTCTTCGATTTCGTAGGGGATAAAAATGCACGGGTAACATAGCCACTTTTCCCCTTTTTTAAATTTTTTATAAGTAAATCCAATCTTGAAAAACTTAATAGTTGCCTCTTCTAAGCCCCTCTCTGTCAAGTATTGAAGTGCTGACTGTGATTCTGATAGAGAGAATAATAAGCGACTATTACTTTCTACATGCTCGATCGTTTTGTACTCGATAGGCTTTGGCGGCTTGGCTGTAGGGATATAGGTTTTCTCAAGAGGCTTTGCGTCTCCGATTGCCTCTCTGATTTGCTCAGTTGTACAGCCACGATGACAAATATAAGCCCCATGATCCTTTGGTTGAAGTGATACCGATAAATTGTATTTGCGGTATCCTTCCCCCTTTGTCAGTAGGCACGATGGACATATTGCCCTACCTGTTTTGTTGAATTGAACGTGATCAAAGATGGAAAATTTCATAGCTGAAAAAGACTTGGTTGATGGGTGGTGATTCCAAATTTCTTGTCATGGGCGTGTTGGCGACGGTGGCACACGCTGCAAAGTGCGATTAGATTTTCGCGATCGCAATTCATCGGCACATGATCGATGTGGTGAACTGTGAGTGTATGAATAGCCCACTCGCGAATATCTGTTTTATGGGCTTCAGCTACTTCATTAGGTCTAAGGCATTGCTTGCCACATTTCTGGCAAATCCACTCAGCCTCTTGCTTTACTTCAAAAGCAATGATGTCCCAGTCAGGTGGATAAAGTTTGCGGTTCATCGGCATAAGTAAGTTCTCCAAATGCTTTTTAGATGTCGGGATAAAAGAAGCCCAATTTTCCAGAGCAGGGAATGAATGGCACGGTTTTTTGTTCTTCTAATACAAAGGCGAATTCCCCAGTAAACCAACCACTATCGGAATCGGTTACACACGTTGTAAGCTTTGCCTCGCCAATAATGCCGCCGAACTGTAGATCTTTCTTTTCTGGCAAAACAATTTGGGGCAGGAACATATGACACTCTCTGTCCAGCCAGTCCAAAAACTCTTGACATTGCTGATACTCTTTCCTCGTCATGCCTTTGGATGCATGGATGAAAAACTCACCCCTGAAAGTGGTTGACCATGATCGGTTCTCAATGCCTTTGTAGCCATTTGCAATCAACCACGCCCAAGGCTGTCTGATTGATAGAGCTTTTTTTGTTAGTTCCATAGTTTTGATTTGGTAATTAGGCGATCTCGTTGGTTATCTGAGTCCTTTGCCAAGATTTTTAGAGGGGTCGGTGGTGATATCTGCTCTTTGGAAGTACCGAATAAGCTCAGAATGAAGATCGCTTTCATAGCCTTGGTCTACAGTGCCATCACTGCGGATGGTGATATAAACATTGCCTTTAGCAAATGACGGCTTATTTCTATGACAGTAAAACTCAGCTCTAACCTCGCCAACAAATAAATGGCTCCCTTCTTTTTGTCGTGAGCTGATGACCTTCTTAAGCTCCCAGCCGTGAGTACTGCAAAGCTTCAGCATGGTTTTGAGTTGATTCGCGTTTCCTTTGATGTTTTTCATGGATTTCAAAAAATAGTTAGGCGATCGCAATTTCACTCGGTAAATTTGCGATCGCGTTGGTTAGTTGGTTTTGATGCGTCTATTCGCCAAAAGTATTGCTATTGGGAGTTTTGTATATCGCTCTGTGTAAAAGATGCCGCCAAACTCTTTAGGATCGGGGATGATTTCCTCTACCCACACTTCTTTGGGGATAAGCCCATTTCTGACATTGCCAAAAATTGGCGAGTCTAGCCTGTAGTAAGTGTTATAGGGGTTCATGCTGCGATCTCCTGATTCTCGTAATCACTAATCCAAGAAATAGTTTTTTCCCACTCTTCACGGGATAGATCGGCATCACCGATCGCAGTTATTACCCCTATCTCTAGGGCGATCGCTACGAAGCTTGCCTTACGATTTGCGTCAACTCTTGCAAACTCTTTGGGGTCGTCAATGCCTCTAACTAAGGCATTTGCTGAGGCGTTGTAGTTGCTCAAGTGATAGTCAATCTTGAGTGTGTCTAGCTTCTTGGTGCTGTACACACACCTAATAGCAATATCTCCACATCCACAGGGGCAAGGCTCAGGGCAATCGCAGCAAGACTTACCCTCATCGGTATAGGTGATGTAAGCGTGACAATCTGGACATAATTCGTCAGAGGCATAGTCAGTCATGACTTCACCTCAGTGATTTTGCTTTCGATGCGATCGCAACATTCGCGCACAGCTTTTATAAGCTCGGTTTCTGGTATACGTCCATGGTCAAGTTCGTTTTGGAGTATCCAGCCTAAATGCCATACGCTCTGGCAGCCTTTCAGTAAAGCTTTATCTTGTTCTGTTAGTTGAGTTTTCATGACTTCACCTCTTGCACTGGTACGGTGTGCAGGAATGCAAGGCGATCGCCTAACCAACGAACCAAAGCAATCTTGTTTGCTGTCGTCAATGCTTCGATCTCATCTTCAAACCACTTAACAAGCATGAAACCCTGTGCATAAAAGCGTTCGTCAGTTTGAGAGACATTGTAAATAACGTCATAAAGCAAGTTGAAGGTTTGTTTATAGTCCAAGCTGGTAATGAGACTCTCTGCGGATTCTGATAGCTGCAAGCCGTAATAGCAAGCGGGTTGTGGGAATGTCATAGTTGATTAATGCTCCATGTGCAAAATTAGGGGTGAATAGCCTTCATTGATTAGATAGGCGTAGAGACGCTCTAGGGTTTTCTGTAGGAGGTCTGGATCGTGGCGGTTGATTGCGCCTGTGAGTTCGTGGTCACTTGTCCGATAGGTCAATCGGTAAGGCGATAGCCAGATGGTTGCTGTAAGATTGTTTGGTTGCATAGTCTCTAATTGGTTTGGGATAGCTGTGCAAAAACAAAAAAGAAGAGATTGATTGACTAGCGGGAACTAGCGATCGATCTCTTCTTTTTTGGTGAGTTCGTTGATGAAATGGGGATTGTCGATGCAATGGAGAATCATTGCCTCAACCGTCTCGCTTAGGTTTGAGCCTTGGTGGACTACAAAAAGCCGAAGCTTCTTGTCAGTGTCTGGGGATAGCATTGCGGTAACCCGCGCCTTGTCTGTAGTTTGCATAGCTTGTAATTTTTAACAACTTCACTTGCAACTATAAGACTATAAAACTTTAATTGTCAATAGTTACAATATTAGACAACTAGGGTTTTATAAATGTAGACTATTGCAAAGTTATACAAGTTTGCTTGCAAGGTGTGCTTATGAGCGCGCAAGGCGAAAGAGTCTCGATTCTGGTTAAGTTGGCTCGTGGTGATATGAGCCAAAGAGCTTTTGGCGCTGAACTGGGTGTATCTTCCACAGCCGTTCAGCATTGGGAGAATGGCGTTAGTATTCCAGAAACAAAGCATCTATCAGGTATCGCCGCTAGGGCTGGTTACACCTTAGAACAAGCTCAAAACTATCTAGAGTGTGGCGATCTGCCAGAGTCTGATGTTGTCACGCAAATGACAAAGCAAATTAAAAAGCTTTCATTTAAACAAATCGTGCTTATCGACAGGGCTGTAAGTGATAGGTTAGTTGCGATCGCGGAGAGTGCAGGAAGGTAGATGAGTTTATTTCTAGGATTGGTATGTTTTGCGATCGCCGCAGGCACGATATTTTGGGCTTTTCAGGGTAGTTACCGACTAGAAAAACTTATTCAATATTTAGTTTGGGCGGCGATCATACTTTTGTTAGGGTGGATCGCTTTCCTTTTTGCAAACTTCTTGGTATTTTTCGGATTGACGATACCCCAAGGGCTTTTTGTGGTTGTGTCTTCGTCAATATTTTTGATTTTATTAGTGCTAGGAATCAAGTATGAGTTAGATAAAGTCAAGCCTAGTAGCAACAAGGTTTCAAGACGTGAAAACAAGAGAGAGAAAGAACAATACCTGCTATCCCTAATAAGAGATCAAGCCACTTGCGATCGCATTCTTGAAGGACTAAGGAGAAATTACCCGAACAGGTCTAGGCTATGGTTAATCGAAAAGGCTATAGAGGATGTTTTGAGAGATCGGCAATAACAAGAAAGGCGATCGCAGATATTGCGATCGCCTTTCTTAGTCTTCATACCCAAGTAATTGACCCATCGATCTACACTCTCTAGATCGAGTGTCCTCCGTGGCTCTTACAAAACAAAACCTCTTTTTCTTAGGAACTTCGATGACCTCAAAACCCACTGGGTTAACCGAAGATAATTTTGCAGCATCTGCAACCGCATCGTCATAATCCTCATAGATTTTTCCCTCTGGGACACCAGCTACATTACAGCTAACACCTGCATAAGCTTGCATCGTGGATCGGGATGTTTTTCTAATTATGTATTTCATCTCAAAATTATAAAATGCGATCGCTAAAAACTCAAAACTAACCTACCCAAACTATCAGGCACACAATTAAACGGGAAAAGATACCTCATAGTTTGCACCTCAACCGCCTCCACCTCCACAAACTCACGCACAACAATATTCTCATAACGTTCATAGGCAAGTATCGACCCATAGGCAGTCTGAAGCGTTATCTCATCTATTTGACCCTGATCGCCTTGCACAATCTCCACAGACTGCTCAAAAACTTGAGATACATACCTAGACTCAACCAAAACACTCTCTACAGTCTCAATTATCTCAGGTGGGTAATACTGCAAATAGCTCTCTTCCGTCACAAACAAACCGTTTACGCTATAAGCATCAACATTAAAATCCGCAATTATCTGAACACTATTCTTTCTATCTCTATACGGATACTTCCCATAATTCTGATAGTTAAATTGCTTCTCCAACTCATAGAGTTTATAAGTCTCAATGAATAGATTTCGCATCGCGTCATCAATCAGCGTCATAGCGGTATGCTCCAGTCTGGCGACTTCTTAGCCTGTCCGATGGAACTAAAATCCAATCGAATAGGCTTAACAGAAACCTTTTCCATTCCTCCTCTTTTGCCCGTTTTGATATTCTTCTTATCCTTCATTCTCATTCTAGGATTAATGTATTTCTCACAGGCATTAATCACCCGCAATGCCTCAGCATCACTAATCGCATAGACCTGCATTTGAGACCCATCAATACACTCATAAATAGCCATGTGTTCGCCTTTCTGATAAGTAGGCAGAGAGGGTTTACCGTTCTTTCCGCCATTGTAATGAGGTATCTGGAGCTGATAATAGCTAGGCTGCCCATTCTCCCCCTTGGTAGTAGTCTTATACAGAATGATCGCCTGTGGGATTTGTCCGCGTCTGGTTGCCCAATATTCGGGCGTAGTTTGCACCCGATCGGACAGGTCGCATTCGCGGCTACGCATGTCCAATAATTCCTTAAAGCTAGCCTCAGTTTTCGCCTTGTCCTTCGGTAAAACTTGGATCGTAATTTCCTTAGTTTTGGCAACACCTGTGTCAGGGTTGCACCCATCAAAAATACTTACTTTCAAATCCACAAAGCACTTAGCCAAATTCTCACAACTGAATTGACAATCTTTTGGATCTTTAAACCTATCTTGTTGAGTTTGCGGAGTAGCCTTAGTTTGAGCTTGCTCGGCTGCTTTCGCTTGGTTGATTTGCTCCTTCAATTTATCCAAAATATTGGGTGTGCTGACATCATTTTCTTTGCCAGTGTTAACCCCTGTCACCATGATTTTAGAATTATCAGGCAACTTAACGGTTTCATTGGAGCTGCCTTGAGGTGCTCCTAATTTTGGCTCGGCTGGCTTTATTGGTGGAATTGGTACTAAATTCGGAGCGACTGGAGCACTCTGCAAAGGATTCGCTACCGATGGATTTGCAAGATTCTTAAGCCTATCGAGAATCTCTTTATTATCGTCGCTTAACCCATTAACACTATCTTTCAAGGCGTTGAGTTTATCGATTGCATCACCGATCGCAGCAGGGTCGAAATCAAAAGGCAATGCTGATGGTCTGCCGTCATTATTTACTATGTTGATATAAGTATTACCGCTAGGATTGTCGCCTGTGTCTGGCTGTCCATCGGTTCGCTCTATGGATGGGGAAAATCCAATTATAGTTAGTCCACCAGTCCCAGCCGCTAACTGAATCTGCCTTGTTCCCGATCCATCCTGTACTGAGATACTCCAGTTCGTGCCACTGCCGTAAGGTGCGGAAATCCCCCTGAACGGCGCTGTAATAGCAAATCCATTTCTGCTTACAGAGAAAATCGGATTTCCATTTTGGTAGACATCATAAGAAAGATAGAGAGTGTATGGTATCCCTATGCTTTGTCCACCCGACAAAGGCAGATTCGGGCTTGGTATTAGATTATTTGCGCTAGGAAATATAAGGTTTACTAATGGCTGTCCTAGAACGGATAGAGCTAGACCAGCGGCTTTAGCATAAGGATTTGGTGCTAACAGCAAAGCTCCACTAGCAGACGCAACTGCTGCTTGCGCTAAAGAATTGGTATCTGGATTGCGAACTGCATTAGCTAAAGAACCACCTACACTGATGGCGACAGAAGCAGCCGCCACGGCTCCACCAGCTTTATTGAGAGCATTATTTACTTTGTCGGCACTTGGGAAGGAGATGGGAGAGGTTAATGCATTATTTACCCTTTGTGTTAGGGGGACTGGTGGGGTATTTACTTGAGGGATGGGTGTGTTAGGGATTGGTGCTGTTTGAGTGGTGGGGATACGCTGATTATTGAGAGTATCAATCAGATTTTGAGCTTGCGCTGGACTAGGTTTAGTATTCGGAATGTTTGGTGCTTGGCGCAATAATCCATTGTCACTCGGCACTGGCGGCGGTGAATATGGCACAGACCCGCCATTAAGCGCCCTCTCCAACGCTCTGAGCTGTGGTGAATTTGGTACAGATCCACCATTAAGCGACCTCTCTAATGCTCTGAGCTGTGCTGCTGATAGGGTTGCTGGTACAGTCTCTGCCATCTTTTTTCTCCAATAAAATCAATATCTAAACCGCCACAATCTCGCCACCTGTGGCACTCTTGCCTAGCAACTGTATTTCATTAACAGATACATAGATACTTCCATTGTTAAAAACAAATAAATACTGGCTAGAACTTGCACTGTTAGATAGATTGATACTGCCTTGCAAATTTGGGAATGTAAACGACTGAATGAGATTTGCGCTATCGATCGCATTACCCAAATAAATATCTACGGTACTAGGGGTATTATATCCACCATTAAATTGCCCAAGCCAGTAATTAATACTGGATAGGATTACTAGATCAGCAAATGTAGCAATCAGCCCAAATTTGCCATTAGTAGATCCTCCACTCCATGTAACACCCCTAGATGTATCTCCATCGTTAATTTTAGAAACTATATCAGAGCCTTGATAGCCATACGATTCTAGATTTGTTGGTGTATACGATTTAATGCTTGCCGTGCTTTCTACGGATTCTGGCAGCCAATTATTAACCGTTCTGGATCTAAACCCAGTAATCCATAGTCCATCACCAATATAGATTAATTGGATAGAAGAATAAGGCTTAAGGATTAGCCCTGTATCGCTTCCTGAAGGCGTTTGAGTTGCAAGATTGAGAATGGTTTGAGAAGTGTTTTGAAATACCTTTGTACTAAAATTACCCGTTGCAATCTTGATATCATCGCCAACAATTGGCGATACAGGTAAGACATGAACTAAGTCGGGCAAAATCGCCAGATACTTCTTATTGCTCTCAAGCATCGCATTCGCGGATAGAGCAATGAAGTTTTGAGAGCCACTGCTACTCGGCAAATCGGCTGTCAGAACATAGTCGGCAAGGGCAGTTGCTAGACTAGATTCAGTGACATAATTCGATAAATCTGGAAGTTGCGATACTAAAGCATAATCACTTAATGCCGTCGCTAGTTGGGATGCACTGACATAATTCGATAAATCTGGCAGCTCGGTTTTAAGAGCATAAGCAGATAAGTCAATTTCACCACTGCCTGACTCAGTGGAGACATACAACTTCAAGGTGTAATCATCAATCAGTCGATTTGATGGAATAAAAATGAATGTCTCGCACTCTGACAAATCTAGATTGATCGTTTGACGTTGCGACACAATTGGATAAGGTTTTGAGCGCTTTGCGCTAGCATCAATCTGGTATAAGAAACCTAGCAAGATTGGATAAGCCAAGCTGTCAGAAAGCCCTGTAACGAGTGTTTCGATATAAGCTTTACGGAGACTGCTTAGAGTGTTTGCAATCTCAATATTGCCATCAGCAAACTCGTGATCAGCATTCCAAATGTTTGTAAATAAAGTCATAGATTTTAGTGTTTATAGTTCGATTTTTACTGTTAGCTATTAAATCCATTGCTTGCTACAGCGTCACCGATTTCTTCAGTAGCTAGCCATTCTTTCGTATTACCATCCCGCCCAAAATCGTCGTCAACAGTAAGGTAAACCGAGTAAAGATTAGTCCGCTTGCCATTGCCAGCTTTAAAAGTATTCTTTTGCACTCTCATTACGGGGGCTGCATTCTTTACAGGGTAGAACTCTGAAGTTCCGTACAAATCCCACAGAATCTCAAAAGCCCATGCAATATTTCTTTCCACTGTATCGACATTGTCTGGTAAACGATGCTGAGTACTACTAGGCACACCTGTGCGAACGATTGCAGTCATGAAAACTACCTAAATTTACTGCCTAAATATTAGGCTTTTAAAATTTTTTTCGGCAACTCGAAAGAGAAGCCTTGCACCCTAGGGTCAAAGGCTTCTCTTAAAGCTTAAAAGCCTTGCCCAGTTTGTGTTTACGATTTGCCGAACAATTTCAAATCCTTCTAATTTAGATACATCCATTAAGTCAATTATCAACGGATAAAAACCCATGACTGCATATGTCCCTACTGGTTCGGATCTAGACTCTACAACTTTATCAAGTGCCTTTGTAGAAGCTGTCCGCAAATTGAACGAAGCCGAAAAGACTCGCAACGCGGCTAACTCTAGCCAAGCTCCTAAAAACAACGTCACCATGTCGGCTGACTTTGACGGCAATTCCTATTCGATCAACGTAGCTCTTCCAATTGCCGAAACAATCTCAACGGCAGGCGCATCGGTTATCACTGCGTCTGATTACCTTGGCTCTACCTATTCCGCCTTTACAGTTGGCACAGGCGACGCAAAATCTACAACCAAGATGGGTGTAGTTTTGGAACTCGCTCAAAAGCTAAGTGCTGCTGAGAAGACTGTCACACCTGAAAGCGATCAGCCTACAAACATCACTGTTGAAATCTCCCTTGAGACTCGCATTGCAACCATCGCCGCACAGATTCCATTTACCCCTGCGTTTGGTGATGCTGGTGAGGTCACCTTGACCGCTCTTGACTACGTTTAGAACCCAATTCGATAGATAGAGTCCCCAATTGACCCTATCTATCGAATTATCAAAAACTATTTGTATAGGAAATAAAAACTATGGCTGGTAAAAGACCTGCTACTGGTAGACGGTTACCGCTTGTGTTTGGTTCTAAGAAAATCAAGCGAGCTGGCAAAGATGTCACCATTCAATTAATTGCAAAGATTCCTGAATCGACGATCAAGGCACTTGACATCAAACTCAAGCCTGCTACTGAAGCGAAAACAGTACCCAAACTAGTCAAAGACAAGAAGGGGCGCTTGTACTTGCCTAGGTCAGGCGGCACAGGGTCAGGCAAGAGATCCATGCAATGCAGTGCTGATGGGGTTGCGTGGTATTCAGTTGTGATTCCCACGAATTGCAGCTATGGACTAGCTAAAACTGTTTTGGCGAAAAACTCTAAGGCGATCGTTTTCAAAACTCCCGCTGGATCGGCTCAAATTTTGGGTGATTCCAAGAAATTAAAAGCCAAGCCTGCGGCTAAAAAATCCCCTACAGCTAAGAAATAGCCCGAATTAATCTCTATAAACAACAATGAACACAAGACTTTTGCACCGATCAACTATTAATTTCGCGCTTAAACGTGAAGTAATTCTACCGATGCAAATGACTGCTCAAAACTTGGTTATAGAGATTAATTCTTTGTCAAAACTAAGAAGTAATTCTGTATTTTTCGGCAATTTTCAACCACTGTTTTTTATTCGTGAAGTTGGCTTTGTTGATGGTCAAAATCAACAATTAAAACTTACAAAAAACCTAGTCAAAATTGATAGTTCTCAGGCTGTCAACTATCGATTAAAGTTGATTCCTTACAGGCAAATCAATACTCAGTGTCAGGTTGTAATTCACGAAATTCTATTACCTGAAGGAGTTCTAGTTGCTAATCTAAACGACAATTTATTCATAGGAAGTATATAAGCTATGCCCCCACTTATAATCGAAGCCACTCTAGCCTTAGCAATCATAGCCAGTGCGGTAAAGGTAACTGTATCAATCAGCAGTATCCAACAAAGCCAAAAGGTAGCACAGGCTGAAGTATTGGGAGAAATCAAAGTGATCCATAAAGATATCCAGTCCTTGAAAGACGATACTAAGGATTTGAAAGCGGAAGTAAAGGAGAATCGTAAACATAGATACTCAGATAGAATCGATTAAATCCTTGGGGACAACGATATTTTCTAGTTTGTATCTAAGTTTGAAGAAGTTGGCTTTGCCAAGAGAAATTGGTGGAATCCGAGCAGGTTTTAAATAAGAGTTGTGAGCTTTATCGCTGTAGGTTTTAAAACTTGCCATCAACAACAACAGGTACTCGACTTCATCTTCATCTAGTTCTTCGATCGCTATGGCTTTCGCCACTGGTTTAGTTAACGCAATTTGCTGTTTATTTGGTTTTCTAGTTTTTGCGATTGTCCCCATTAAAATAAGTCCTATAACGAGATTGCTAGTCTCATTATAGGACTTATTTTAAGTCTTGTCATCTATTTTTGATTACTGTTCAGAATACTAAAACCCTTTTGCAGCAAGCATTTCGGGCAACCGTTGGATATTTACGTAAGCTAAACTATAAATCTTAAATTCGTAAGCTAGTTTTAGTTAGTGATAGGGACTTCTGATAGATATGATATGAGCAGCCCCCCATGAGTAATCCCGAATCAAGATAAAATTTGGCGACTGAAACTATTGCTAATTAAGTCTTTAAGCATTAGCGTAACTGTAGTTTCTATAGGGATGCTCATCCCATCCCATTGCTAACTAAAAACACAACATTCAATAAACATGAAAAAATATCTTTCCTTTGCAGTTAGTTTGGTTTTATTTGCTGTAAGTGCTTGTACCCCATCTACAACCGAAACCGCAAGTTCATCAAAATCAGCAACTCCAAGCAATTCATCCGATCAAGCTAAAAATACAGATTCTAAACCTGAACCCTCAGCTACAAATGGTTGGCAAGACTACAATTCAGAGTCTGGGAAATTCAGCGTGCAAATGCCAACTAAACCACAAGAACAGTCTCAAGAAAAGAAGACTGAAGTTGGTGCAGTCAAGATAAATATGGCAATATCTGAGTCCAATACTTCAGCCTATATGGTTAGCTATAATGACTACCCAGCAAAATTTACTGACTCTGAGCTCCAAGAAAGGATCAATCTAGGTGCGAAAGGTTTTATTACTGGGAGCATTAAAGGCAAAATCAATTCTTCCAAAGAGTCTAAACTTGGCGAATCGCCATGCCTAGATTTCGATGGTACTGGGAAGATTCAATCGATTGATGCAACTGCAAAAGGACGAATTTGTATTGCAGATAATATTCGTCTCTATCAGGTAGTTGTAGTAGCTCCTTCAGACAAATTCTCGCAAGCCGATGCTGATCGCTTTATTTCATCATTTAAAATCAAAAAATGATGATGATGATTAATTTTAGAGGTGCAAAGCACCTCTAAAATTAATCATCATCATCATCGTCGTCTTGCTTCTTTGGGTTATCCAAATTAGGTTTAACACGAACCTGTTCATCAATTGGCTCGGCAGGAGGAGTTTCACTAGGACTTGGTTGGATTGGAACGGATTTGTCAATATTGGCTGGAGTTTGACTAGAACTTGGTTGCTTTGGAACGGATTTGTCAATACTGGCTGGAGGAGTTTGACTAGGGCTTGGTTGGATTGGAACGGATTTGTCAATACTGGCTGGAGGAGTTTGACTGAGACTTGATTGTCCTGGGACGAGCTTGTCAATAACTGTTTGGGTAGGCAATGGAGCATCGAAGCTTCGCAATAATTCACTGGTTTTAGAAATTTCTTTCCACTCATTGAGTGTCAAACGACGAACAACAGGAGGTGTTGTGGAGTTAGGCTTAACAATTATTTCTTCACCTGTTAACAAAATAATTTCTTTGGACTGATTAGCTAACTTAACTACTACTGTCCCCTCCCAAGAAAAAAACCTAATTCCCTTACTAATATCTTTAGGAATTTCAACAAAGACTGTTGTCCCTCGAATTGCGGCTGTGGCATAGGCTGTAGATATTTCAATTGGCACTGTTAATCCTGGTTTCACCCAAGTAATCATCTTGCCCTCAGTCAGATTAAGTTGATTGTTGGGTTTAATCTGTACTATTGAATCTCCTCCAATCCGAAATCCTATCCCATTATTAAATTCAATTTGAGTTTTCCCTTTTCCTTGTGTGCGGACAGTATCCGCTACATGTAAACCCATTCCAACTTTAGCATCGATTTCTTTAGTATCTTTCTTTGATATTACTGATACTGGCTTTGCTTCAACTAGTGATACTTTCGCGATCGCTTGTTCTTGAACTACTATGGGCTTAGGCGTAGCATTAGTTACTGGAGCAGTAGGTGCAGGAGTTGGTTGAGATTCGCAACTAAATAGTGCGATCGCTATAGCAGGCATTAACAAAGAACGTTTCATGAGAACATCTCATCTAAAATTTAGAATAAATTCTAAATAGATGTTTGCATAGTCACAAAAACTAGGCAAGTGTATTTTATGCTTAATGTCAAAATCTTTACTTTGTAAGCACTTGATTGATTTTTAAATTCAAATCTCTATTTCGATTTTGCCTGAGCCATTGCAAAATGAGCAGTTTTCTTCGCGTTGAATTTCTCCAGAGCAATCACGAATTGATATATAGCCTTTGCCTTCGCAGGGGTGGCAAGATTTAGTTGTTTGAGTAGTAGATAAAATGCGATCGCCTTCTGTATTTATTTGCATTGTTATTTGCGCAATTTTTGGCATATTTAGAAATCCAAGCTAAAAAGGCTCTCTGCAATATTGATATTGCTCTGGTACAGGTCGAATAATTATCTTTGCTCCTAATTTACTTGGGGCGCAAGGATTATGGTTTGGCTCACAGCTAGCAAACCAATACACATTATAAATCTCTAACCCTTCATTTCCATCTTTTACCCAAGCTTGCAATATTACGCCCCCAAGATACTCATAAGAAAAATGCGATCGCAATATTGAGCAAGCTTCAGGATCATTGAGGATTATAGATTGGTCATCCTCCCAATTATAAAGTCTCGCCCCATCATCATCTAGCCATAACAATCCCGAAAGCAAAAATACATCGTTGGTCTTTACCTTAAGCTTTTCACGATTAATAAAGTTGCTAACTGATAATACTATTGTCACGGCTTTTTACATTTGAGGTCGATTGTCATAATTAGAATTGCGGCTATTCGATATATAGGTAACTATTAAGTACAGAAGCCCTAATAACCCAGCTCCAAAAATTAATCCTTGAGACAATGGCGAGTTAAAGGTATATAGCGGATGATTTTCTAGAGCCTTATGCAATCCAGCATGAACAATCAAGAATATCGCAAATACAATTCTTGACCATTCTTTAACCCTCGTGTTTTCGTTAAAGCCTAACCAGAAAATGATTGCGAAGAATGGAACATGGATAGCAACAAAAGAAGTTGCAGCTATTTGCTCTGGCAAACTGTTCAATATATAAAGCAAATGCCACTCAGATTGGGTTACAGCATCTAGCTCATGGGTGGAGAGTGTCGCTAAACCTAAATTAAACAGCAGATTTTTAATGGGCATTGGCTGGCTCACGGACGGACTGAAGAAACTTGATTAGTTCTTTTATGGTTGGAAAATCGCGAAGATTATTAATATTTTCTTCGGCTAATTGATTAATGATTTCAGTGCGATTTCGTACTTTCTCAGATTTAGCCAACAATTGCTCTAACACCTTACGTGGTTGCGAAGCCGCCAAACTAAGCTCATCTTGAGACGGAGTATACCCCAGTAATTTTGACAGCAATTGAATATCTTGGAAAAAGATAGCTTCTATCTCAGGTACAAAAAGTATCACTTTTACAGGAGTGTTGACTGAAACGCTCTCAATTATCTCTGTCGTCTCTCTAATACGTATTTGGACTAATTCTGGCACGGTTGAATCTGAATCAACAACTATGGCAACAGGTGTTTGCCTACGAACAACTAGAGAACGTGCAATCGATTTCACAGAAGACATTCCGCCACCAACAACGATTTCTACTTGATTTAGAGATATTTCTGGTAGAACAGCTTTAAGTAGTTGTTTGTCGTCAATCCCTTCACAGATAATATATGCAATCATGGAATATTCCTCGTTGTAATGTTGTAATCAGGTAGTCCATCTTCTATACATACACGATATTTTAGAATTAATAGTTCACAGATTTTTTCATTGTCTAACGCATACTCTATCTCATTGCCATCCCATAGTAAGATCGCTTGCGGCGACAAAAAACGTGAAAGAGTACGGGCTGGATCTGTAAACCCAGTTCTACTAAGGAATGAAAAATAAATAACTTGTGCAAATTAGGATAAGCTCAGACAAAGAGAAAAAAGGAATAATTTTGGGTTATTACAGCGAA